>CAMKGA010000057.1 GCA_946412015.1 uncultured Caryophanales bacterium | reverse complement strand
CTACTGTATCAAATGCCTTATAATTTGTTTTACTTAAATTGACTTTACTATCAAATGGGTTAATTGTTCTATATCCAATATCATATCTATCGATATAATCTTTTAAATTAGTCAAACTTGAATGATACCAATATACAAGTTTATCTGCTTTCGCTTTTGCAACACAGTTTGTAGCATAATTAGTAACTGACTTTGGAATATACACTTTTTCTAAATCTGGATTATTATAAAAAGCATATTCTTCTACTGTTGTTACACCTTCAGGTATTTCAATAGCTATAATTTTCTTATTTGTAAGCGCATACTCTCCTATTATTTTAACACCTTTTGGAATAATAGCCTGAATCTTACCAGAAATATTACTTGGTAATCCAAATATTAATTTATCAGTTTCGTTTTCAATTACAAAATTATTTACGATTCTATAATGAGTATTATCTTCATCAAGTCCAATATTCGTAAGTGTAGACATAAAAGCAAATGCTGTAGATGAAATTGATTCAACACTTTTAGGAATATTTATTGATGTAACAATCGTATTATCAAATGCATGATTACCTATGTTTTTTACTCCATCAGATATAGTTAAAGATTCCAAATTAGTAGAATCATAGAATAATCCTTCATTAATATCAGAAACACTACTTGGTATTATAATTTCATCTATATTTGTATTACTAAATGCGTATTCTCCTATATATGTTAATCCATTTGGAAGTGTAACATCTTTCAAATTATTATTGTTATTAAAGGCATATGCGCCAATACTCTTTAAATCATTTGAAAATGAAATACCTTTTAGAGTATAGCAATTATAAAATGCATAATCTCCTATATAATTTAATTTTGCATTAATTTTCTGTAAATCTTTAACTCCATAAAAAGCATTGTCTAAAACACTAATACTCTCAGCTTTAATATCAATATTATTAATATTAGAATTTTTAAATGTACTATTTCCAATTTCAACAACACTACTTGGTAAAATTATTGATTTAATAAAATCGTTTTCTTCAAATAAACTATCTCCCAATGAAACTACATCATAACCATCTATACTAGATGGAATATATACTCTAATAGGTTTATTATCATCATATAAAAATCCAGTAATTTTAATTGAGTTATTATCAATTATTTGATATTCAAATCCACTAGTAGTATTATTGCGATTATCTACAGTAAGAGTTGTAGTGCTTTCTTTGTATTTAACGCTTACAACTTGTTCTGTATAACTAAATGCATCATAATTAGTTATTTCAACATCATCAAGCTCTCCTAATTTTTTAGTAATATAATCATTTTCAGTATAGTAAATATTTATATCTGCTTCCATTAAATTAGTAATATTTCCGTAGTTATATGTTGGAATATAAGTATCTGTAAATTCTAACCTTTTTACTTCATCAATATTTACTTCATCACTTTTAAATACATTATATTTATCACAATTATCATTAGCACCATCACAAAATTCGCGATTTTTAAAATTAATCATTCCATAACCAAAATATTTATCCCAGCCATAATCACCAAGATCATCAACTGTCGACTTTAATACATCAACAGTATCTTCAAAACTTAAATTTTTATTATAACTTTTCACAACAGCAACTGCTGCTGAAACATGAGGAGTTGCCACTGATGTTCCGCTTGCTATTTCATGATCATCATCATCATTATTCCCTTGACGAATTGAAATTGCTGTATTTTTTCCCATTATACCTCTAATATAAGCACCAGGTGCGGCAAAAGTAATATCGGAACCAAAATTTGACGAATGATACCTAGTAAATTCATCAGTAATATTCGAAACACCAATTGTATTATTAAATCCAGCGGGATAAAATATGCTTGAGACATTACTATTTCCAGCAGCAGCAACTATAATAATATTTTTCTTTTTAGCTGATTCAATTGTCTGATAAAATTCATCTTCATTATAATTTTGACTTCCAAGACTAATATTAACAACATCAGCTTTTTCATTCAATATAATATAATTTAATGCATTTATTCTATTTGTTAGAGGATATTCACCATTTCCAGCTTTTACTGGCATTATTTTTACATTAGATGGTGTCCCCTCGGCAATCGTTCCAGCTATAGTTGTTCCGTGTCCCCTTAAATCAGTTACATCATTACTACCATCTAATATGTTATATGTTTCTTTAATCTTACCAGCAGGTAAATATTTATTAAACAATTCAACATCTAATCCACTATCAAGTATTGCAACTACAACCTCAGGTAAATCTCTTGTTTTAGATTCATCTATAGCATAATCAAGGCCCATTGCATTTATTCCCCAAGACATATAACTAGTACTACCTGTTTCTGAATCACCGGTTTCGGAGTCACCTAATTCTTCATATACAGTATTTTCACTGACACTCAAATAGTTATCTTCTTTTAACTTTTTATATGCTTCTTTTCTATCTTTTTCAGTTTCATACTGCAAGAAATATTGATGATTAGGAGCATTTACTACTTGTACTGCACCATATGTATTCTTAATACCATTTTCTGATATTACTATTAATATATTTTCCTGATTATCTCTTGCAGCCATCTCTTTATAATCATTAAAATAATCATCAATAAAATCTTGATCTAACTCAGAAACATTTATTAATTCTTTTAACCTTTCTTTTTTACTTTTTTGTTTCTTAGTATCTTTATTATTAAAAAATATAGTTGTAGATATAATACCAATTATAATTACAACAATTAATGATACTATCTTTATTCTTTTCTTCATAACAACACACCTCTATTATAAATAGATTATATCACATATAAGAAAAAAAGGACAAGCTTTTTATTTCTAAAGCTTGCCTTTAATTACGGTTTATTGGATATACAT
>CAMKGA010000056.1 GCA_946412015.1 uncultured Caryophanales bacterium | reverse complement strand
ATATGATATAATCACACGAGAAAAATAAATAAATCGGAAAATAGTAATATTACGATGTAATTAAAATATAGAAATATATGATATAATATTTATGAGGGGTGATTCTGTGAAGAAGAAAATTATTATATTTGTTTCTATAGCTTTAGTAGTTATATTAGCTATAATACTCGTAGTTCTAAAACATAATGAAAATTTAAAAAACGAAATAAGAAATAATAATGCAAGATATTTAGAAATTAAAGAAAGTACTAAAAAAGCAGTAGAATGGAATATTAAAGCTATGTATCCAAACTGTCCTATTACAGATACTTTTGATGATAATTCTAATAAAAGTGGTACGCATTACAATTCTTCGTTCTTAATTAGTAATGGTTACATAAAAAAAGAAGAGTTGTTTGATGTAGATAGAGAAAATTATTGTGATGTTTATGTTGTTATTCAAACAAATTATGAAGATCCACAAGATCATCAAAAAAATTGTTCTACAGCATATAAGATATATTTAAAGTGTAAGGATTATAAAGATAAAGGATATATAGACTGGGGAAATTAAGGAGATTTGATTATGAAAAAGAAAATTATAATAATTGTTTCGATTTTAATTATTTTATTATTAATTACTGGAGGTATATTTTTATTTTTAAATAGAGAATATCCAGATGATGAAAATACATTATATACAATCAAATTTGGAAATACAAAATTGAGATTTGAAAGATATGATTATTCACTAGGGCAAAATCAAATTGTAGGTGTTGAAAAAACTACAAATAAAGGAAAAACCTATGAAAAGTTAACTGATGAACCAATTATTGTTAGTATGGAACCTAAATTTATTTTCATTAATGAAAAATTAGGATTTGCTATATCTAAGCCTAATTTAACTAAATCTAATAATTATATTGGTGTAAAAGTTACTCAAGATGGTGGTAAAACATTTACTGATGGGAAAATAAATTACAATAATCCTAATATTGATATTTTAACTATTGAAGATGTTCCATATGTAGAAAAGGATTTATTGAAATTACCTTGTTCTATATATCAAGTTAAAGCCGACCATTCAGGTTATGAAGATGTTAAATTACTTTTTAGTAGTTCTGATAATGGTTTAACATGGAATATTGAAAATGAAACAATAGATAACAACGAGGAACATCATTTTAAAGCTAAAGTAATTGAAGTTGGCAATGGTTACATTATAGTTGAACCAAATGAAGACGAAGAAGAAAGAAAATCATCTGATAGATTTCATATTGATAATAAGAACAATGTAAAATATAAAGAAGGACAAATATTAGCTATAACATATATTGGCGGTATAAATGAAAGTTATCCTGCACAAATTGGTGTAACCAATATTTCAATAGTAGAATCGAATTAAAATACAACTTATAAAACTAATCACAATATTAAGATATTCCAGTACTATAAAACAGATGTAAAAATCTGTTTTTGTTATGGTATAATTTTATATAGAGGTTGATATTATGGATAGACCAGAATTAAATAATCAATTAGATAGTAAAACATTTAGAGAATATTATTATTTAAAAGAAGAACTTATTAATTTTTGTAGAAGAAATAACTTACAAACTACTGGTGGTAAGATAGAATTAACTGATAGAATTGCAAAGTTTCTTGATACAGGAGAAAGAATTTCTAAATTACATGATTCTAGAAGAACAAAAATAATAGATGAAATAACTCTTGATAGTATTATAGAAGAAAATTTTGTATGTTCTGAAAAGCATAGAGCATTTTATAAAAAAGAGATAGGTAAAAGATTTTCGTTTAATGTTTTATTTCAAAAGTGGTTAAAAAGTAATGCTGGAAAAACTTACAAAGATTCAATAAATGCTTATTATAAGATATTAGAAGATAAGAAGAATAATAAAACTACTATTGATAAACAATTTGAGTACAATACCTATATAAGAGATTTTTTTAATGATAATAAAGATAAAACATTAGATGATGCTATCAAGTGTTGGAAATATAAAAAGAGTTTAAAAGGTCATAACAAATATGAAAAAGAAGATCTTAAAATTTTATAATTATAATGATCGTAAGATTAAGATATTACCGTACATTAAGGTGAGAAATAATCTCATCTTTTTTTAGTAATATTGTGAGCAAAATAATTAATGAAATTGTGGTATAATATTCTTGAAAGAGGGATATATATGAAAAAGAAAATGTTTTTAAGTTTAATGGTGATTGTAAGTTTATTTATAATTACAGGTTGCAGTAATAAAGAAAATTATATAACTGATTATGAACATTTATATGATACTGCAGTTCAATATATTATTGACAATGATACAAATCCAGAGAAGAATAACGATAGATATAAAATGTTTGTTGATTACAATGGTTTTGGTATAACAGAAGATGAAAATTATCGATATGTTTATATGTGGATAGCTGAAGAATCTTATTATATTGCAGATAATAAAATAATAAGTGGATCTGGTAGTTCAATGCCATATAAATTTACTTTTGAATTAAATGATAATAAAGTAGTAAAAATTGAAACACCTAAAGATGGCAATGAATATACTTCTTCAATTAAAGAAATGTATCCTGATGATATAGAAAATAAAGCTATTAATTTTCAATGGAAAGATGATACATTAATAAAAGAAGTAAGAAACTATTATTCAGATTTAAAAGACAAAAGTATTTATTATTATTCAGTAGATAAAAATAATAATGGTGAATATATTAAATTAGATAAATAAGGTTCGGAATATTAAGATATTCCCGTACACTAAGATGAGAAAATAATCTCATCTTTTTTTAGTAAACTTTCGATTAGTAAGTTATTAAAAAATATGACTGAAAATGTGGTATAATTAAATAGACGGATAAATAGTAATTTGTTTAATAGGAGGAATCTAAATGGATAAGAAAAAGATAATGAA
>CAMKGA010000055.1 GCA_946412015.1 uncultured Caryophanales bacterium | reverse complement strand
GACAAGCTTTTTATTTCTAAAGCTTGCCTTTAATTACGGTTTATTGGATATACATTTGAATCTTTTTCTTTTTGTTTTTTATTTTTTAGTATAAATAGAATAATAGCTATAATAATACAAATTAATATAATTGATAGTGCTACTAATAGTATTATAGATGTATTATTATTTTTTTCCTCTTTAACTGAATTATTAATTTTAGACATTGTAATAAAGTAATCAGAACCATCTTTTACATCAAATTCAATATATCCATCTTTTACTTCTATACCTTCTTTTACAACAGTTAATTTATCTTTATCATAGTAATAAACATTTACTAAATCTTTATCAGAATACTTATCTTTAACTTTTATTCTAAGTTTTGTTCCTGATGGAATTTTACTTTTATTACTTAAGCTTACATATATTCCTTCTGCATAATTTGAAAGTCTTTTTATTTCTTTTTCATTTTCTGATTTAAAAGATACATTAGTTAATAATTCATCAAAATCATTAATTTTTGATCCGTCTAATATCCAGCTATATAATAGTTCTTTATTATCATTATAATAGTTTAAGTTTACCACTTTTCCACTATTTTTTATTTTTGTTAAATCCCGTGATGATAATTTACTATCACTATTAATATTTATATTAATATCATTGTTACTTTTTAATGCATTATCTATATCATCTAAGTAGAAAGCATCTTTTCTAGTTACTTTTATATTTATTTTATTAACATCACCTGATTCTGAAGTAATTGTCAGTTCTATATTATTATCTCCAACTTTTATGTCATGTTTTCCATCACCAGTTAATTTTGCTTTTGAATCTTCAGCACTAGCTTTAATATTTATACTTGCCACATCATTACTTACAGAAAGTGTATAATTATTATTATCTACTTTAGTAAGATTATATCCATCTACTGATATATCTTTTAAATTATTATTTTTAGATTTATCTTCTTTCTTTTCTTCTTTATTATCATTATTATTGTTTTGATTCTGATTAGGATTTGATGGTGTTACTGGAGTTGACGGTGTTGATGGGGTTGATGGTGTTTGTTTAGCAACTACATTAACAGTTACTGTTCGTATTTGACCAGATAAGTCTTCTGAATCAAATGTCGCAGCATCTAATACTAGTGTTATTGTTGCACTTCCTACATTTACTCCTGTTACAGTTACGCTTCCTGTCTTTGTTTGTCCTTCATCAACCATTCCTGTACCCCAATAAGATGTACTTACACTTGCTATTCCACTATTAGATGATGAGATTGATACATCACCTATTGTATTTGATGCAATTATATTAAATGTTTTTGTACTACCTACTTCAATAGTTAAAGAAGAAGGAGATGCTGTTATGTTTCCTGCTGCATTAATTATAGTAGGAAATATCATAAATAGTGCGATTACTATTAAATTTCTTAATATATTTTTCATTAGTTATCTCCTTTCAATTCTTTTATTTTATTATATATCATTACATAGTCTAAATAACTTATCTTATTATCTTTTGACATATCTGCTGCAAGTAAATATACATCAGTTAATAGTTTCTTGTTTGATTCTGGATCCTTTACTTTTTGTATATGGTTATATACATTTACATAATCAAGATAATTAATTTTTCCATCTCCACTAGTATCACCTAAATATGCAATTTTATATTCATATTCTTGTGTTCCATTTACTAATATTTTTATAATATCTCCTGTTTTAATACTATCATCAGTAACTAATTCATTATTCTTATCATAATGATTAAATACAGTTGATGTTGAATAAGTAGTTATTTTATTACTTAAATTATTAAAACTATTATCACTAACTATAAGAGTATTATCTTTTAATGTTATACTATCATCAAATTTCTTTATTCCATATATTTTTACCGTGTTTGAACCTTCTAAATCATCATAACCTTCTTTTGATATTTTATAGTAAACTGTATACTCTCCTACATCTTTAAACTTAGGTAATTCATCTAAATCATAGTTTTTATTATCAGTTGAATACTTAATAGTATAATCACTTGGTTCTATATTTATATTTATTGAATGTTCTTCGTTATCAAATAAACCTTCATAATCAGTAGAGTTATTAACTATTGCACTATTTGTAATAGTTAGTGTCTTCTCATTAGTATATTCATTATAATTATCATCTATAAATACTTTATATTTTATCGTATATACTCCAACATCTTTATACTTAGGTAATCTATCTAAAGTATAATTATTTTCATTATCCATAAATTTTATCATAATAGGCATTTCAGATGTTACATCCATATCAATACTATGATAATTAGTATCGTATCTGTATGTTGCACTCTTAGAGTTATCAATAACATTAATATCTGCCTTATTAATTACAAACTTTAATGTAATATCATCAGTTGTATTATCACTCCAAGTATAATTACTATTCTTTAATGATATTACTACATCACTAACTCCAGCATTAGTCATCTTATTACCAGTTATATTCAATTTACTACTATCAAAGTTATTAAGTTTAACTTCTTGTTCTAAACCATTATATACATAAGTAGTATTATCTAATGTTGGTTTAGTAAGTTTTTCTGGAACTATTCTAATATTTACTTCAAACTCTTTTTCTTGTTTACCATTATCAAATGAATAGTTCTTAAACTTATTATCTGTTAGTTTTAGTTTAATTATAGTTGTATAATTTCCAACATTAGAATCTGATACATATGCATTTAATAATTCATAATCAAACTTATTAAGATTAGAAATATTTATTATTTCAGCTATATCATTAGTTCCATCATATGTTTTATCTTGAGTAGTAATATTTGGAATAATAACTGTTTTGGTATTCATTACTTCAACACTAATATCTATATCATCGATAGTCTCATAATTATTAGTATCTTCTGGTACATATCTTGCTTTATATGTAATTGTTCCAAGCTCTTCTAAAGTAGCATCATTTACCCATTCGAATCCACTAGGTAGCTCTACATCACTTAATTTATCACCAATATTTGCTTTTATGTTAGTTGGAATAGTATATTCTGGAGTTAATTTAGAAACAGTTACGGGAACTTCTACTTCTAAGTTATATCCTGTATCTGTTTTAGTACTAATTGTAAATGAAGTATCTCCTGCCTTTAATGAGTCACCACTATTATACTTTATAGTATAATTATCAGTAATTGTTTCTTCTCTAACTATAGCGGTCTCACCATGATTCTTTTCATTATATGAATTAACAATGCTTAAATTAGTTGTATCTACTGTATCAAATGCCTTATAATTTGTTTTACTTAAATTGACTTTACTATCAAA
>CAMKGA010000054.1 GCA_946412015.1 uncultured Caryophanales bacterium | reverse complement strand
TTTTTAAGACAAACACCTAAACAAGCTACAAGTATGGAAAATTTGAAGGAATTATTAAATAATAGAAAAGCTAATGGTATATTCTTTTCAACAATGCAAAAATTTGATAAATATGATGAGTCTTTAACTAATAGAGAAGACGTGATTGTAATATCAGATGAAGCACATAGAAGTCAATATGGTCTTGAAGAAAAAGTAGACCCAAAAACTGGTGAAATTAAAATCGGAGCCGCTCGTAAAATACGCAATGCACTCTCAAATGCAACACACATTGGTTTTACTGGAACACCAATATTTCGATCAGATAAAAGTACAAGAGAAGTATTCGGTAATTACATTGATATTTATGATATGACACAATCAGTAGAAGATGGAGCAACAGTACCCATAAGTTATGAAAGCCGTATTGCTGAAATAAATTTAGATGAAACAATATTAACAAAAATAGATAATAAATACTGGGAATTACGTGAACAAGCTGAAGAATATAATATTGAACGAAGTAAGCGAGAATTAAGTAAAATGGAATCACTACTCGGAGCTCCAGAAATCATAGATGACATATGCAAAGACATTATACAACACTATGAAGATAATCGTGCACACGAACTAACAGGAAAAGCAATGATTGTAGCATATTCACGCCCAATAGCAATTAAAATGTATGAAAAAATATTAGAACTCAGACCCAATTGGAATGAAAAAATTAAAGTAGTAATGAGTGACTCTAATAAAGACCCAGAAGAATGGCATAAAATCATTAGAGATAAAACATATAAAAAAGAACTAGAAAACAAATTTAAAGATGATGAAGACACAATGAAAATAGCAATTGTTGTAGACATGTGGCTTACAGGTTTTGATGTACCATCACTTGCAACCATGTATATATACAAACCAATGAAAGGACATAACTTAATGCAAGCAATTGCAAGAGTAAATCGTGTATTCAAAGGAAAAGAAGGAGGACTCATTGTAGATTACATTGGAATAGCCTCAGAACTTAAAAAAGCAATGGGTGAATACACAGAAAGAGACAATAAAAACTATGGAGATATGAATGTAGATAAAATCGCATATCCAAAATTCCAAGAAAAATTAGAAATATGTCAGGATTTATTTCATGGATTCAACTACTCTAAATTCTTTGGTGAAAGTAACTTAGAAAGATCACAAGTTATAAAAAATGGAATAAACTTCATGGAAAATATAACTCAAGAAAATAAGAAAAAAGATTTCTTAAAAGAAGCATTACTTCTTAAAAAATGGTTATCAATATGTAGAAGTAGAACTTCACAAGAAGAAAGATTTGAAGCAGCATTTTTTGAAGCAGTAAGAACCGTCCTTGTTAAAGTATCATCCAAAGATACATTATCACTACCAGAAATAAACAAACAAATAACAGAACTACTAAACCAATCCATTAAAAGTACAGGAGTTATAAATATAATTAATGTTAGTAATGAAATATCATTATTTGACCCTGAATTTTTAGATAAAATACGTGCAATGGAATACTCCAATTTAACTATTTCCCTTTTAGAAAAATTACTAAATGACCAAATAAAAGGATACAAACCTATAAATATTGTTAAATCAGAAGAATTTTCAAATTTAATTAAACAAACAATGAACAGTTACATTAATGGTCATATTACAAATGATGAAGTCATTGAAGAATTAATTAACATTGCAAAATTATTAAAAAATGCACATGAAGAAGGTGAAAAATTAGGTTTAACAGAAGAAGAATTGGCATTTTATAATGCAATATCCTTACCAGAAAATATTCATGATTTTTACGATGATAAAACATTAATTAAAATAACTCAGGAATTAACGGAATCATTAAGAAAAAATAGGACAATTGATTGGCAGAAAAAAGAATCAGCAAGAGCCAACATGCGTAAAACTGTGAAAAGATTACTTAAAAAATATAAATATCCTCCCAAAGACATGGATTTTGCTTTAAAAAAAGTTATAGAACAATGTGAATTATGGGTAGATGAAAACAGCATGATATAGAGGATTTAAAAATGGTAAAAGAAAATATAAGTGAAATAGGTTTTGAAAAACAAATATGGGACGCAACAGATGAGCTAAGAGGATCAATGGATGCAGCAGAATACAAACATGTAGTATTAGGATTAATATTTCTAAAATATTTATCTGATAAATTTGAAGAAAAATACCAAGAACTGGTAAATGAAGGAGAAGGATTTGAAGAAGATATGGATGAATATACAGCAGAAAACATATTCTTTGTTCCTCCAGAAGCTCGTTGGTCAGAAATTGCAAAAAAAGCTAATAAAAAAGAAAATGGATTAACAATTGACAATGCAATGAAATCCATTGAAGATAAAAATAAATCACTTAAAGGCATACTTCCTAAAAATTTCTCAAGACCCGAACTAGATAAAAAAAATTAGGGGCAGTAATAGATATTTTTACTAATGTTCAAATGTCAGAAAAAGGAGATAAAAAAGACATTCTTGGACGTACTTATGAATATTGTTTAAGTATGTTTGCAGAAACTGAAGGTAAAAAAGCAGGAGAGTTTTATACTCCAGCATGCGTAGTAAAAACATTAGTATCCGTTCTAAAACCCTATGATGGAAGAGTATATGATCCATGTTGTGGATCTGGTGGAATGTTTGTACAATCTAAAAACTTTATAGAAAATCATTCAGGAAATATTAAAAAAATCTCAATATACGGTCAAGAATCCAACCCTACAACTTGGAAAATGGCAAAAATGAATTTAGCCATCAGAGGACTTGAAGCAGACCTTGGAAAACACCAAGAAGATACATTCTTAAATGATTTACATCCAACACTTAAAGCAGATTTTGTAATGGCAAATCCACCATTCAACCTTAAAAATGGGGGCAAGAACAATTACAAGATGATGTACGATGGAAATATGGTATACCACCTAAAGGAAATGCAAATTTTGCATGGATGCAACATATGATACATCATCTATCACCAAAAGGAAAAATAGGTTTAGTATTAGCAAATGGATCATTATCATCAACCACATCAGGCGAAGGAAAAATAAGACAAGCAATAGTAGAAGATGACTTAGTAGAATGTATTGTAGCACTACCTACACAATTATTTTATACAACAGGAATACCTGTTTGTCTATGGTTCTTAAATAGAAATAAAACTCAAAAAGGTAAAACTTTGTTTATTGATGCACGTGAAATGGGAACAATGGTATCAAGGAAACTACGTGAATTAACACAAGAAGATATTGAATTAATCGCAGATACTTTTACTAAATTTGAAGAAGGAATACTTGAAGATGAAAAAGGATTCTGTAAAGTTAGTGATTTAGAAGAAATTAAAAAACATGATTATATATTAACGCCTGGACGTTATGTTGGATTTAAACCAGAAGAAGATGATGGAATACCATTTGAAGAAAAAATGAAAACACTAACAACAGAACTTGATGAACTATTTAAAGAATCTAGTGAACTTGAAGGAAAAATACGACAAAGTTTAAAAGAGATAGGGTTTGGATTCTAAATTCTTTTTTTATTATTAAGGAGTGATAAATTTGAGTTTAG
>CAMKGA010000053.1 GCA_946412015.1 uncultured Caryophanales bacterium | reverse complement strand
TACAATTGCTTATTTCTTATAAAAACTGAAATTTAACTTTTCATTTGACTAATTTTTTTAAAAAAGAAGGTAATTTACTTACCTTCACTTTCATATATTATTGCCTCATATATTAAATCAACCAAATGATTACTAGGTTCTAATTTATATTTATCTATAATTTCATCAAATACATTATAATTATGCTCCATATTTAAGTATGGATAAACTAATTCTTTATTATTATCAATATCTTTTAAATAACCTAATGTATAATTATCTTCTATTAATATTAATGGATAATCTTCTACCCAAGTTTTAAAATCTTTTAGTATAATAGTAGAATCATCTAAATAATTAAACTTATCATTATCATAATCTATTGCTTTTAATATTGCGATATTATCTATTTTTTCTTTATTAAGTCGATAATCAAATCTATCTATAAGTTTTAAATTATCTATTTTTAAAGCCTGCAATTGACAAATTTTTCCTTTTTTATAATCAGAATGATCAGGAATAATTTCTAATATAATATATTTATCTTTATCAAGTTTCATATTATCTTAACTTTATATGAGCTTCTCTTAATTGTAATTCAGTAACTTCTGATGGACAGTTCATCATCATATCAGCACCTGATACGCTCATTGGGAATGCTTGAACCTCTCTTAAGTTATTCTCTCCCTGTAAAAGCATAATCATTCTATCAATTCCTGGTGCCATACCTGCATGAGGAGGTGCACCAAATTTAAATGCATTATAAAGTGATGTAAATTTTTCTTTAACAATACTCTTATCATATCCAACCATACTAAATGCTTTTTCTAAAGCTTCTACACTATGATTACGTACTGCTCCTGATGCCATCTCATTACCATTGCATACAAAGTCAAACTGACTAGCTATTATATCATCGATATTTTCTTTATCAAATGCATCAATACCATTTTTAGGCATTGAAAATGCATTGTGACAGAAATCATATTTTTTCTCTTCATCATTGTATTCAAACATAGGAAAATCATTAATAATACAGAATTCAAATACATTTTCATCTATTAAATCTAGACGTTTACCTAATTCAGTTCTAATCATTCCTGCTTGTTTAGCAGCTACTTTTTCTTTCTTATCTGCAATAAAGAATAAAACACTATTTTCTTTTAATTCTGATTTATCAATTAAATTTTTTCTATCTTCATCTGTTAAGAATTTATCAATAGGTCCTTTAAATGATAAATCATCATTTACTGTAATATAACCAATCCCTGGCATACCTATAGTTTTAGCATAATCAACAAGTTCATTAAACCAGCTATTAGATTTATTACCAATTCCATCTACTTTAATACCACGAACAGTTACTCCTCTAAATGGTTTGAAGTCACTATCTTTAAATATATCTGAAATATCAATTATTTCAAGCGGATTTCTTAAATCTGGTTTATCTGTTCCATATTTTAACATTGCATCTTTATAGCTTATTCTTCTAAATGGAGCAGGTGAAACTTTCTTATCACTAAATTTAGTAAATGTATCATAGAATACTTTCTCACCTATTTTATATACATCTTCTTCATCTACAAAAGCCATTTCAAAGTCTAATTGATAAAATTCTAATGTTCTATCACTACGACAATCCTCATCTCTAAAGCATGGAGCAATTTGATAATATTTATCAAATCCTGATACCATTAATATTTCTTTAAATATTTGAGGTGCTTGAGGAAGTGCATAGAATTTACCTTTAAACTTACGTGAAGGAATAATAAAATCTCTTGCTCCTTCTGGTGAAGATGCAGTAATAATTGGTGTTTGAACTTCAGTAAAGTCCATACTATCCATTTCATTTCTTAAGAATTTTAAAAGTTCACTTCTCATACGTATATTATTACCAACTTTATCATTTCTTAAATCAAGATAACGATATTTTAATCTTACATCTTCAGATACTTCTTTACTCTTTAATATTTCAAATGGTAGTTCATTAGGTGCAGTGCCTAATACTTCTAAACTTTTAACTAATAATTCAACGGTACCAGTAGATATATGATCATTATAATCACTCTCACTTCTTTTTCTAATAGTACCTTTTACTGTTACAGCAGACTCTTTAGTAAGTCCTTTAAATATAGAATCATCATTACTAACTACTTGAATTATACCTGTATAATCTCTAACATCTACAAATATTACTCCACCATGGTCTCTAATATTTGCAATCCAACCGGCTACAGTAATTTCATTATCTACATCAGATTCAGTTATTTTACCACAATAACGATTACGATAGATACTCATATAATCATCTCCTTTTACATTATTATATTATTGTTATTACCTCTTGGCATTAATAATCTTAATTTCTTATATTCTTTATATTCATCAAAATAATCTTCTTTATCACTATAATATATCATAGCATCATTAACTGGATAATATCCCTTATCCATTATTGGAACAGCTATATAAAATAATTGATTTAAAATATCACTATTTTCATTATGTAAATTTTCTTTTACAATATTCCACAAATCAATTAATACTTTCCTAGATATATCTATATCTTTTGAACCATCAACTACATAATAATTTAATTTACGATATACTTCGCAAAATATAAAATTATCTTTATCTTTTAAATTACCAGAAAATAATTTTAATTCTTTATTAGTTATTGCATCAACTAATTTTTCATCTTCATCTTTATAACACAAAGAATAATCTTTTAAAGTAAAAAATATATTTCTTACATAATAACCAGTTGCATCATCATAATACTCATCATCATATGCTTTTTCATACAATTCAAATATATATAAATCATCTAAATTATAAATAACTTTATTCATTAATCCCCCTGAAGCTTGATAACTATCTCTTATCTATTTCTTCTTTAATTATCTTAGCAGTTAAGCTTGGATTTGCTTGACCTCTAGTTGCTTTCATTACTTGACCAACAAAGAAATCAAATACATTTCTACCTTTACGATATTCTTCAATTAAATCTAGGTGAGCATCTAGTATTTCTATTACAAGGCTTCTTATTGTATCTTCATCACCTACTTGTTTTAATCCTAACTCATCAACTATTACTTGTGGTTCTTTACAATCAGATAAACATTTATATAAAACATCTTTACTTTGTTTAGAAGATATCTTACCATCCTCAACCATCTTCATAATATCAAATAACATTTTAGGTGTTAGATAAATATCATTAATTTCAATATCATATTTATTTAAATGACCTAATATTACTGATGTTAGCCAGTTAGATGCTTTCTTAGGGTTACCACCTAATTTAATTACTTCTTCATAATAATCTGATACATTTTTATCTTTTACTATAATAGTTGCATCATAATCAGATAGACCATATTTTTCAATATAATCTTGCTTTCTTTCACTAGCAAGTCTAGGTATTGATTTTCTAATTTCTTCTAACCAACTACTAGACAACTTATATTTAGGAATATTAGGATCTACAAAATATCTATAATCAATTGCGTCTACCTTACTACGCATATATACTGTAGACAGACTATCTTCGTCCCAACGCCTAGTTTGTTGTTCCATCTTATCATATTCACCTGACTCTTTAAGTTCAGTTTGTCTATCTATCTCATAATTAATAGCATCTCTAACTCCACCAAATGAGTTTACGTTTTTAACTTCTACCTTAGTTCCCCAATTATCTGGATTAGTAATATCTTTATCTTCATCCATAATAGAAACATTAACATCACATCTAATTTGTCCTTTTTTAGAATCAGCTTCAGAAATATCTGCATATTGATAAATACTCCTCATAGTCTCTAAGAAAGCAACAGCTTCATCTGCAGAATGAAAACAAGGTTCTGTTACAAGCTCTAGAAGTGGAACACCTGCACGGTTATAATCAATTGTTGAATATGATGAATAATGGTCTTGACTTGCTGCATCTTCTTCTAAGTGAAGATTATTTATAAGAGCAACTTTTTTCTCACCTTTACAATCATATTCTAACTTACCATATATTCCAACAGGAATAGGTTTAGTTTCTTGAGTAATCTGATAATTCTTAGGCATGTCAGGATAATAATAATTTTTTCTTTCAAAATACATATATTCAGGTTGTTTACACCCCAATATCATAGAAGTTTTTAAAGCCATTTTGACAGCTTCTTTATTAACTACAGGTAGAGTCCCTGGAAATCCCATATCAAGAGGTCTTACATTGGAGTTTGGAATATCTTTATATGAGTTTTCGGCACTAGAAAATACTTTAGAATTAGTTTTACTAATTTCACAGTGCATCTCTAAACCAATAAGTGCTTTATATTTTCCCATTATTTAACCTCCTTTGCAATTTGACCTTTGTAATTCATAGTAGATTCTATTGCATAAGCAATATTAAGTACATTAGCATCATCATAACAATTACCAGTAATATTAACACCCACAGGAAGATTACTTACAAATCCATCAGGAATAGTAATTGATGGGAATCCTCCAAAGTTACCAATTTGTAAATGTTCTTCTAATGCTTTAGTATTTTCATCTAATATATTCTTAGAATCATCTAATTTCTTAGCAGGACCTGATCCTACAGGTAAAATTACTGCGTCATAATCTTTAAATAATTCTTTCCATCTATCTACAAGAAGTCTTCTAACTCTTTGGGCATTATGGAAATATCTATCTTTATTTTCAGCTTGTAATACATATGATCCTATTACAAATCTTCTTTTTATAAGTGGTGAAAATCCTTTAGTACGATAGTTTTTCATCATATCTATATAATTATCACCATTAGCACGTGGTCCAAATACAATACCAGTTAAATTAGACATATTACTTGTAGCCTCAGCACACGATATAACTACATAAACAGATGCAAGTGCATCAAGTAACTTCTTATCTACAGAAACCTCTTCTACCTTGATACCAATACTTTTGCATTTTTCAATTACATCCATAAAGTTAGCAAGATGGCTCTTTAACTCTTCGCTTGCATTAGGATACTCATTAATATCACATAACTCTTTTATGTAACATAATTTTTTACCCTTAACATCACCTGTAATACTTTCATATAAATTTATATCACTAGAATCCCAACTAGTCATATCGTTTTTATCTATTCCCTTCATACCATCTACAACAATTGCAGCATCTTTAACTGATCTAGTTAAACATCCACAGTGATCTAAACTAGATGCGAAAGGAAATAAACCATAACGAGAAATCATACCATAAGTTGGTTTATATCCAACAATTCCACAGTATGCAGCAGGTTTACGAATAGAATCTCCAGTATCAGAACCAGTTGCATAAGGATAAACACCTGAGGCAACAGAGGCAGCAGAACCAGCAGAAGATCCTGCAGTCATTCTTGTTTTATCCCAAGGATTTAATACAGTACCAGTGTGACAAGTAGTTCCTGTACCACCCATACCAAACTCATCCATTGCACACTTAGTAACACCTACTGCTCCTTTACTTTCTAGATTCTTAATAGCAGTAGCTGTAAAAAATGGTACATAATCTTTTAAAGTATTAGATGAACCAGTTGAAAGAATTCCTTCAGTTGAATAATTATCCTTAATTCCATAAGGAATACCTGATAATAAACTATCAGTTACATCGCACGCTTTAGCATCATCTATAATAGTTACAAAACTATTACATTCATCTTGATTTTTATGTGCTTTTTTAAGTGATTCTTTAACTAAATCTTCGCTAGTTACTTTACCGCTTTTTAATGCATCATGAATCTCTTCAATACTTTTACTCATATAATCCATATTAATCCACCACCTTTGGCACTCTAATCTCATCGTTGATATAATCATCACAGTTTTTAAGCAAATCATCAATATCAACAGAACTATCAGCAACATCTTCTCTTAATTCATATACAAAATCATCTAAAGTATGAGTCATAGGTTCAACACTTTCAATATTCTCAATTTCCATAACTTTTGCAATATCAGAATCAATTATATTAAACTCATCCAACACCATCTTATTCTCTTCCTCAGTTAATCCGATTAATAACTTATCAGCATAATCATCAACCATCTCTTTTGTAAATTTTCCCATAAATCCTCCTTTATATATAAAAAAACAAGTCCAGCAGACTTGTTATTATCAAATGGCGCCTAATGTAGGACTCGAACCTACGACCTATCGGTTAACAGCCGAGTGCTCTACCAACTGAGCTAATTAGGCATATGGCGCTTAATGTAGGACTCGAACCTACGACCTATCGGTTAACAGCCGAGTGCTCTACCAACTGAGCTAATTAAGCATTATTTTGTCCACTATTTTGGGACGATTAATCGCGGTGCCACCCAAATTGCCAAAAATTTGACCTCTCATTAGTTATAACGGGCTTCCCCGGCAATTGCACCAAATGGTTGTTATTCATAATATACTTAATTGTTAGCTTCCACCATACCTAACTCGCTTTAATCAGTTTATATTACTACTTGTCCATTTATAGTTTTTATTCCCAAAAAACAGCTACGAATTAATTATAAAGTAATTAACCCACTTTGTCAATACCATTTTCCCACTTTTTAAAAAATCCTATGATTATTCTATGATAATTTCTTAAATGTTGTTTTAGAAAAATTTCTCAGTTATGATATAATACTCTGTAATAGAAAAAGAAAATATCAAACTACATGATATTTTCTAAAAAAATAAATCAGACCAACTTATAACCGGACAGTTTTTCATTTTGAAAAGACTCGAGAATTTATACTCTCGAG
>CAMKGA010000052.1 GCA_946412015.1 uncultured Caryophanales bacterium | reverse complement strand
CTATTCTGATTTAATTATATCATTAATTTTTAAATATTTTTAAGCGATTGCCATAATTATCTAGACAAATAATTATAGATGTGTTATAATAATTTTGTTGTTGCAGGTGTAGTATAATGGTTAGTACACGGCCTTGCCAAGGCTGGGATGCCAGTTCGATTCTGGTCACTTGCTCCATAATTGAATCTTACTCTATTATAGAGTTTTAATAGATAACTAATTCATAAAAGGATTAGTTTTTTTGTGACCAGAATCGAATACTTATTTGCTACTTTTAAAAGTTATAATTGACTCCCTAATAAAATTCCATCTAACACAGACTAAGTATTTATCTTTATAATTTTTAGAATTACCATCTAAATTTCTTTTTTTGGGTCCAATTGTCATACAGGCAATGTGTGGAGAAGTAAAATCTAATGTCCTTTTAGATAGTATTAAATCATATAAATCATGCTTCATAATCCACACATAATCATCAACTCTGCCACATACTAAAGCATCAATGTCATAATCAGAGTTTCTACCTCTTATAATAAACCTATCAATCATATCCACAATTATTCTAGTTTTGTTAATTGCACTATTAAATATATCTATTTCATCTTGATATATGTTTTTGTATTCATCAGCACTTAAAACCCTTGAGTAATCATATTTTCCGTTAGCATCTTTTTTATATCCAAAATGATAATCCATATATTTATCAATAACTTTATAAGGAATACCTAATTTTTCTAAATATCTTTTAAATTCTTGTACTTGCTCATGATGCATTGAGTTGCTTTTTCCACATTTTAAACTTATATTTTTAATATGATTTCCATATCTGATAAAAATGTCAGCCTTTTGCACCATACGATTTTTCCAACATTTAATTGGATTATCATCATTTATAATATCACCAAATAATTCAATTAGAAACTTTTTAGAATTATCATCAAGCTCGTGTAAATATTTATTGTGAAATAATTCAACATAGTCATATTCATTTTGATATCCATAATTTTTCAAATTTATCAACTCCTAAAAAAGTATAACCCCTATATTAGGATTATACTTTAAATAGATATATTTCTCCTTCAAATAATTATAAATTAAACTCATAATCTATATAATTTTCAATAAACTTTTTTGGAGCAGTTGTTAAAAAGCTTTTATCAAAAATTATATTTATTTCTGCAGTAGGTAGTTTTTCTTTAATATTTAATACTTCTAGTTCATTATTTTTAATATCAGTATCAACTAAGTTGTAAATTATATACCCAATTCCTAAATCCTTTTTTACAGCAGAAATTATCATTTCACTTGTATGTATATTTATAACATTTTCAATATTAATATTATTACTCATTAAAAGATCGTCTAAATCATTTCTATTAGCTGTTCCTTGTATTGGTAATATTAACGGCATATCCTTTAAATCACTTAGACTATTAATGTTTTTATATTCAATATTTTTAGTATTTTTTTTAACTACAAAACAGTAATTTACTTCATCTAATTTAGTTACCTTTATACCATCATTTAGTTTTACATTAATAGGGGATGTATCTATAACAAAATCAACTTTATGTGAATCAAGTAAATTAATTAAGTTAGAAGTTGATCCAGTAATTATAGTTATTTCTATATTTGGATATTTTTTATGAAAATCTATTATTTTATCAAACAAGAAGAATGAGCCTATATTAGAAGGCATTCCTATAGATAATTTTCCTCTTTCTAAATTTTCTGTTTCTAACATTGTTCTTTCAGCAATTATTAAATTACTATATGATTTTTCTACAAAATATAAAAGTTCTTTTCCTTTATCAGTTAATAAAACACCATTTAAGTTCCTATAGAATAATTGTATATTAAGTTCTTCTTCAAGTTTTTTTATTGCTTTACTAACAGCAGGCTGAGATGTAAAAGAATATTTTGCAGCTTTAGAGATACTTCCATATTTTGCAACATCATAGAATGTTTTATATAAATTTAAATTAATATTAGTTTTATACATATAATTCACACTCCATAATATTAATTATTATAGCACGTTTTTATACTTTTGTAATTACTAATTATGTGATATAATAGAATCTCATTTTTAAAAAGGAGCTTTTTACATGAAAAAAAAGAGTTTTGAAGTTAAAATTTATGAATTGATAGGCATTAAGTATTTTAGAAAATTAGCTTTTGGACTTAGAAATCTTTTTTTGTTTCCTATGACTTTAAAAATGTCAAAACAAGAAAGAAAACATTTTTATAAAAATGCATATAGTGTTAATTATAATATAGGTAAAACTACATCCATTGATAAAATAAAAGGATTTAAAAAGTGGCTATATATAAATACTAGCATTCATATTTTTGGGGTTATAGTTTGTTTTAAAAGTGCATTTATAACTCCAGATATATCATTATATTCTAAAATTATAAATATTAGTTTAACATGCGTAAATTTATACTGCATTATGCTTCAAAGATATAATGTTATAAGAATAAATGATACTATTAAAAGATTAAAGCCACATTATGAAAAGAGGAAAGAAAAAATAATTGAAGAAATAAAAAAAGAAGATACTCTTTTAAAAGATTATACTTATAAAATTGTAGATAAAAAGAAAAATGAAGAAGTTATAACTTTTGATACATTAATTGAAAATGCAACTATTGGTGATTTAAAAGAGTATCGTAATTATTTAAAATATTTAAAAATTCTTGATATGGAAGTTAAAGAAAAGTCTTCTAATATGGATAATAATATTACTACTTTTAGTATAGAAATTGCAAAAAACAAGGTATTAAAAGCAGAATTAAAAAGAGGAAAATGATTTAATTTAAAGTAGGGGGATATATGAGCTTTATAGATAAATATATAAAAAAACAAGATGATATTTATAAAATAGAAGCAACTTTTAAGGATTATAAAGATATAGTAAATAAAGTATTACTTTTAAAAAATAGTTTTAATAGGGAGTTTACACTTGATGATTTTGCCTTAGTAAGAATAGTAAAAGAAAAATATATCCCAACTAATATGGAATATTTTCCTCTTAATCATATAAATGCATATCATTTAGTACAAAATCCATATGATTTTATAATTGAATGTATTGGATATAAGATTGATGAATATAAAAATATTGATATTGGAGCGAATATAACAAAAAAAGAAATGAAAAGTAATAAGTTAGTATCATATTATTATCGTGATACTAAGCATTTTTCAATAAACTCTTTAGCATCTAATGTACATGACTTTTTTATAGATATTAAATTTAATAATGGTGATTTTATAATTATTGAACCATTAAAAAATAATATTAAAAACCCAAGATTAAAAGTATTAAATCCAGTTGATACATTTTTTGATCTTAATCAGACTAGTTTAAAAATTGAAAAGAATGCTACAATACTTATAAAAAGTGAGACATATAATAAATTAGATAAAAAAGTAATTGATAACTTTTATCCTAGAAAAATATTTACTTTTGAATGCATGCCAATAATTGCAACAGATATTGTTTTATTATATTTGGGAATTATTCCACAAAATACAATTAATCAAAGTAAATTAAAAAGAGATTCTAGTATTATAAATGGTAAGATATATGACGATGTTGAATTTATAAATAAATATAGACATTATATTGAGCATTTAAATAATAAATATTTGAATTCATCATATTTAAATATACCAGAAGAGATGAAGAATAAAAGGGTGAAAAGTGAAAGAGATACAGAAGGTATATTTCACTGTGAAACCAAGTATTATAACGACGAAGTAGAAAAATGTGCTTTATATGAATTTGAAACATATAAAGAGTATTTAAAAATGATATCTGTAAATACCAATAAAATTAATACAACAATTATAAATAGTATGCTAAATAAGATAAAAGAAGATATAGAGGATAAGAAAGGTAAATTTTTCTTACAAACATTTTCATATTTATATGGAGAATATGAAAAGGTACTTTTGGATTCATTAATAGATATGGGATATAAAAAATTTTCATCTATTACTGAAGATTTTAATAAAAAGAAAATTCTTACTTTAGATAAAAAGAAAATAGGATAGGTACTTAAAAGTATCTATCTTTTTGAAAGTTCTACAACTTTCTTCCAAAGTAATGGACCTACTATTCCATTAATATCAAAGCCATAATCTTCTTGTAACTTAAATACTGATTTTTCTGTTAATTCGTCAAATGTACCATTAACAATAACACCAGGTATTGATTTATCATATTTACATATGGCAAGTAAAAACTTTTGAAATCTTCTAACATCATTTCCTGACATGCCTCTTGTTAGAAAATAATCAGGATATAATTCATTAACATATTCTTGATATTCTTTAGGAAAAGATTTTAAAATAGAATCATACGCATCTGTTAAAACAAGCCAATCACTATAAGTAAACACCCCAGTAACAGGTAAATTATATTTTTCTTGAAATGCTTTTACCATAGTAATGGTATTATTACCATATATAGAATTTGTTGGTAATCTAGGAATATCTTTATCTAAAAAAGCAATAGCATCTAAATAGTAATGAACATATTCAACTTCAATTCCTGTATCTCCATAATCTAGTCTATCTGTATATAAAAATGTAGCTTCTTCTTCTGTTATTCCCTCAGAATATAGATCAGATAATTTTTTTACACTAGTATAGACATATTTTATTTTATACCAAGTTGCTTTATCAACTATTCCAGTAACAGGTAAGTTAAATATCTCTTGAAATTTTTTAACAGCATCAACAGTTTCCTGATCATATATTCCAACAGTATTATATATATTAGGAATAGCAGGGTAGTTTTGCCTTATTCTCCTTAAATCTCTTTGAATTGCAAGAACCGGATTTCCAGCACTCCCTAATGAAATATTATATCCTGGAAATGCTCCTGTTTTATCACCAACTGTGGCATTATATTTTATTTCAATATCATTTCCATAATAATATTTTAGTATTTCTAAAAAATTTTTACCTTGATTTGCAAGACTTACAGTACCCCACTGAGATAATCCATCACAAGTTGTAATTCTACCATCACAATATCTTGTAAAATAAGGCTGAATTTGATTTTTTTTAACTACATAATTATTAAATATATCATCAACTATATTGTCTATATTTTCATAAGTCGATCTATTTTCTATATATGTTTGATCATACATAGGTGAGGATGTTATATCAAAATTATAACCTTTAGAACGATACCATTCATTATAAATTCTATTCATGGCAAATGATATTATAGTATATATATTGGCAATAATAGCTTCTTTAGGCCAAGTAGGGTATATTTCAGAAGATGCAACATTTGATATATAATCTGTAAATGGTATTGTAATATCTTTAGCATACTCATCAGGAGCTCCTAGGTGAACTGTTATATTATTAGGTACTACTGGATATCTTATAGCCAAATAGTATCACTTCCTCTTTCCATAGTAGGTGTAATATTAATATTTTGAATTACAGATACATTTTCATATATATTTATTTCATATGTTTTAATATTATTACTATATGTAGCTGTTATTAAGTAACTAGTTTTACTAGGTGTATTCATATTATTTACTTCTAACCTTGGAGCTGGAAGGGTAATTCTTTCAATTACTCCAGAAGAATTAGTATAACCTTCATAAAATATTACATTATCATTATTAACATTTTTACTTACTACAACTTTCATATTACTAATTGGTATTGCTCCACTAGCAGCAAAAGCTCTAATTTTTAGAAATCCTACTTCAGGATTATTTTTTATAAATTCTTGATATTCACTTGAATTTATAAAGTTTGTATCATTTATATTATATGTATTCATAAACCTCCTATATATTTAATGTTTGACCTATTGATAATACATTACTACTAAGATTATTCTTTTTCTTAATATCGTTAGTAGTAGTATTATATTTTTTAGCAATACTATAAAGGTTATCACCGGATTTAACAGTATATTTAATAGTATTATTAGTATTATTCGATATTGGAATTTTTAATACTTGACCAATAGATAAATTATTATTTTTTAAATTATTTAAACTAATAATATTACTAGTACTTGTATTATACTTTTTAGCAATACTATAAAGACTATCTCCTGATTTAACAGTATAATTAATAGTATTATTAACACTATTAGGTGGAGTGTAATCTGGACCAAAACAAGATTCAATTATATTATCCATTGTTCTTATTTTAAGTATTTGTCCAACGCTTATATTATTATTAACAAGTGAATTATCTTTCTTTAAAGTTGCAATATCAATATTATTATTATTTGCAATAGTATATAGAGTATCATTTTTTTTAACTATATAATTTGTATAATTAGGTAGTATCATTTCATCTTCTTTAGTATATGTTTCTGGAATTCTTAGAACCTGTCCAATAGATAAGTTATAACCTTTTAAATAATTTAAATTCATAATATCTGCAACAGTAGTATTATACTTTCTTGCGATACTATAAAGACTATCTCCAGGTTTAACCGTATACATAAACATATTATCAGGATTAACACCAGACTTATTTGGAATTTTTAATACTTGTCCAATTTTTAAATTACTACCATATACATTATTTAATTCAGCAAGTTCTGTAACAGATACCCCAAACTGATTACTTATTCCATATAATGTATCCCCGGATTTTACAGTATATGTCATTTTTTCACCTCAATAAATTATATGTAATAATATAAATTTAAAACAAAAAAATTATTCCGTATAGAATAATTCTTATTGTTTTAAATCATCAGGATTAACATAAAGATCTACTTTGCCACATTTAGGACATACACAAGCATTTAGATTAATCTGTTTAGTCTCATCATATTTGATTCCTAGAAAATTTGTATTTTCTCCAGTTTTAACATTGAAATAAAACTTATCAATGTCATGATCCATATCCATAAAACGTGGCATTCCAAATAATGAACCATCTAACATTTCAATATTACAATTATTACATTTTCTCAATTTAATTACCTCTTTAGATAAAGTCAAGTATTTATTGATATTTTTTCGATTATTTATCAA
>CAMKGA010000051.1 GCA_946412015.1 uncultured Caryophanales bacterium | reverse complement strand
ACACATTTTTCGCATACTCAAAATGTGCCATAAAATGCTTAACATTATAACATATTAATTTTTAATAATATTTCCCATATATTCATTTACGGAAAGTATTCTATTATTCGTTGCTGCCATGGCACAGCATGAAATACTTTTTAATAATGAAAAAATTTTCAATTTTTCGTTAATAGTAAATGGATAAGGTAAACTAACGAATTCTTCTTTTTTAAAATGTAAAGCTTCATAATGATTGGCAATCAAATATTCATAAAAGTTTTCTCTCAAATTACTATTTGGTTGAACTATATAATCCATTGTTATCACGATTTTTCTCCTTTCTACATCTTAGCTAGAAAAAAAGAACTCGAGATAACTGAGTTCTTAAGTTATCTTATAGTTCTAGCTTTACCACCCAACTAAATGGGTTGGTGAGATTTCACAGGGCTAGTCCCTCCATCTCTCTTTATAAGATGTAATAAAATTATAACATATATTTTTATTAAATATACACATTTTTCCTTATCCAATAACTTTAAATACTTTCTTTGTTATATTTATCACTTTCAATACTTTCAACTTCAAAATCAAAATGATTTCTCAATATTTTCATAAACTTGACTGTATTATTTGTTAAGCAAATACTTCTTATATATAATTTCATTTGATTTACTTCTATTTCTGTATAATCATATCCTTCTAAAGGATTAATTCTAATTAATTCATGAGAATGCATTTTAAAGTTCTTTATTTCTTCTGGTATTAAATTGAAATCGTGTATATCTTTTTGCTTTATAAAATCAACTATTAAATTTAATACTAAGTCTTTATTTGTAAAATAATTATTGTTATATATCCATTTATGTATTTGATTTATCTTTTGTTCTTCTTCTGGTTGTAGTTCTGCCATACTACGACTTATAGATAATAAATTCTCGATTTCTTCTAGTAAGTACTCTTGTCTTAGTTCAATATGCTCAACATCCCAAACATCATCACCTTGATTATAATTATCAACAATTTCTTGAGTTGTATCAAATGAAGTTTTTCCAGATTTTCCTTTATCATTTCCAGTATATATATCCATTTTTGTCTTAAAGCCAAAATTTAATGCTTCTTCATTCTTTTTGCCGAGTAATAATGCCATATTTCCAAGTCTGCCTATATTTCTTTTTGCTTCTTCAATATCTTTGATATTTTGCCACTCTTCAATTTTGTTATAGAATTTTTGAGGTAAAATATGATCTATATGGATATTATTATCAATCTCAAAGAATGCTGTGTTTGTTTCTTCTCTAATATCGTACTCAACAGATAGTAATAATGCTTTTAAATAATTTTCTGAATATATATTTTCACCATCTAGGCTTTGATATGCATCTCTAATCAAATGTTTTTCTATCATAAATTTATTAAGCATCTCTTTAATATAATCTACTGTTTTTAAATCAATTATTGCTGCAATTAGATTAAACGAAGTTTGCTTTATTCCATTTAGTGTTTTTCCAGATATCCAAGATATATAAAAGAATCTTCTCATTACTTCAAATAACTCTTTTTTGTTTGGGTAATTAACTTGATATGCACTAATCATTGCGGTCATTACATATGCTTTCCAAGGAATATACCTTAAGCTATATATTACAGGTTCTGTAGATTTATATATGCTATCCATATTATCAGCAAACGTTTTTAATTCATTAACCAATTGCGTTACTTCACTTGATTGAATTATTTTTCTTAATTCATCTGTTACTTGCTTTTTAGGATTGCTTTTTAACTTAAAGTATTCGTAATAAACCATGAATTCATCGATTTTTATTTCATGTTCATTACAAATATTCTCTATATTCTTCCAATTTGCATTAAATACAGATTTTTTGTTTTCATAATCTATATCATTAGAATCATATTTATCTAAAATATACGATTTAATGATGTCAGATACAGACAATTCCATTCCTCGATCATTCAATACTAAGAATAGCTTTATTGCAAATGATTGATTAGTACATATAATCTTTATGATATTAGTCTTAAATAGAATATAATTAACAAAAGAATCTAAACCATTTTCTCCTTCTTCTTCATATAACTGTTTAAATTTATCATAAAAATATTTGGCTGTATTAATAAATTTATATTTAGGTTCATCTTTTTTCATCTTAGCTTGACTCGGATAATCTAAATTAGAGTAATCCTTAGCACTTATTATAATATTATTAAATTCTGTATTGTAGTTAGGATCCACTTGCAACAATAATCTATTGTTTGAAGAATCAAAATAAATCAATTTATTTATTTTTTCCAAATCTCCTTTTAATATATCGGTACAATTCTTATTTATTTCTGGAAAAGTTTTAACTAATACATTAAATAATATCATTAGTGTCGTAATTCTCTGCTGTCCATCAACTAATTCGTGTCTTCCCCTACCATCATCTATTACTACAATTGAACCTAAAAAGTAATTGTCATCTGGACTGTTAGTATAAGAATCATATAAGTCATTCCACAAATCATCTAATTTTTCTGTATCCCAACTATATTGTCTTTGATAATTTGGAATTGTATATATTGCATTACACAAAAACAAATCACAAATTGTTTGATTTTCTGGTTTAAATGTTTGATTATTCATTATTTCACTCCTCTATTCTATAGTTTTAATATTATTAACTAATGTAATAAGTGGCTCATTATATACAGTGAAATTATTAAATAATTCTTCTAAAGAATTATATTTACTTTTTCTCGTTGGATAATCTATAGCATATACTTGAACGTAATTATCTACTCGCTCTATTAGATATTCAAGACTATACAATTTGAATTTTATTTTACTATTTGATTCAAATTCATTTTTTATTGATTCATAGCTCATATAATTCACCACTCTTCATTTATCATAATAAAATAGATTTTTTATTTTAAGAGAATAAATTAGTTCATTATCAATTTATATTTTTTTATTATTTACAACATCCGCATCCACTAATATCAAAATTATCTATCATTTTCCCGTTATCTGCTAATAAGTCCCATAAATTAAAAGTACAATATCCACATCTAGGACACTTCCAAGTTATTTCTCCGTTATCTTTGTTAAATCCTATATTATTCATATCAGTAATATTTGAAGTATCAAAATGATCAAGTTTATGCTCGCCTAATAATTTTTTTATGAATCTTTCTATTTCATCTTTTGGCATATTCTTAGTTTCATTTAATAGTTCTTGAATACTATATGAACTGGTATTATCATCTTGATTTTCATTTGTTTTAGGTCTAATTTTATCGTATATTGAACTTTCAAATGAATATGTAAATGTTTCTACTTCATTTGATAAGTTTATTTTTTCAATTTTTTTACATCCAATAAATGCTGAATCTTCTATTGTTTTTAATGTTTTTGGCAAAGTAATATCAATTAAATTATCACACCATTCAAAAGCAGACCTTTCTATTGTAATCGTTCCTTCTCCAATAACAATTTTTTCTAATTCTGAACAATTTGAAAATCCTTCCCTTGGTATTTTTTCTAAACCTGATATATTTAATTCATTTATGCCACATAATGTGAAAGCAGAAGGACCCAATTCTTTTATACTATTTAGATTTACTATGCGTAGTTTATTGCAGCAAGAAAATGCAGAATTTTCTATTTTTTCAACTTTTTCTAGATTTATTTTTTCTAGGTTAGAACAAGAGGCAAAAGAATATTCTCCTATAACTTTAACACTTTCTGGCAATACTACACTTTTAATTTTTTTGCAATGTGAAAATGCTGAATCTGATATTTCTACTGTTCCATCTTCTACAACAAAGTTTTCATCAATATTACTACTAACTGCAATCAATCTATTCTTAAAATATATTTTTTCACCAAAAATACCAAAAGACTCAATATTATCTCCTAATGCACATATTGCTTTTATTTGTTTAGGAACTTTTTTAAAGTTTATTTTTCTTAATTTTTTAAATCCATAAATTCTATTTATTATTTCTATATTCTCATCAATATCTAGTTCTTCAATAAAATCATTATTATATGGAAAACAATTACTATCAATTTCACTTACTATTGTTTTACCTATAATTCCGGGAACAACAACTTTGCTTTCTTTACCTTTATATTTTTTTAAAATATATGTATTATCTTTCTTTTTTTCAAAACTCCATATTTTTTTTAAATCTTGTACAACCATATTATTAATCTCCTTTTCTATTTAATTCTAATATTTTTAAATACACTTTTGCTGTCGTAATAGCATCAGCCAATGCTCTATGTGCTTGTGGATTTTCAATTCCTAATGCTTTACCAACCTGCACTAATGTCATGTTTTCTGTATCAAGTGATTTTTTATATTTTTTTACTAAATGCATAACATCAAAATATTCATTATTAATAACTAGATTACTTAGTCTTCCTGCTCTTACTAAAAATTTACTATCAAAAGTCATACAATTATATCCAAGCAAAATATTATCTCCTATAAAATCTACAAATTCTGGAAATACTTCCCAAATTTTTTTAGAATTTTTAACCATCTCATTCGTAATACCAGTTAATTCTTCTACATTTTTTGGAATACTCTTTTTATATGGATGAACTAGTTCTTGAAATAAGAATTCTTCCTTTTCAACAATTTTACCACCTACAACTTTAATTGCAGCTATTTCAGTGATAGCATCTTTTGAATGATCAATTCCTGTTGTTTCAACGTCAAAAGCAACAAAACTATCAAAATCGGATTGAATATGCTCTATTGGTATTGGATAATCTCCAACTTTTATTTTTTCGGGTTGCTTTATTCTACTTAAGGTCATCCCATGATTTGAATCAATCTTAATTCCTAATTTATTCATAAAAGAATAATACTTTTCTTTATTTTCATTTGATGCAGGAGCATAAGGATTTTTTATTCCGTTAACTATTTTTTGAAATTCTTCATAGTCATTATTTATTAATTCATTATCACCTATTTTTATTATTAATTTGTAAATATTATCCGCCAAATCATATCTTCTGGTTTTTGTGTAATAATTAGCTAAGTCTCTTAACACTTTTATATCATTACTAAATTCATTCAAAAGATCTTTAGCGTAGGTTTCAGACATTTCATAATTATAATCTGCAAAATATGCATTCATTAGCGCACATTTAACTTTGTTTTTATCATTTACTAATATATTATCAGATTCTAATATTGGTAATGAATTACTATATAAGTATTTTCTTAAATCTTTAGGAACATAGTAATAATTATAAAAATATGAATTAATTATGTAGTATTCCTTTATTGGAGAGTTTAAATCATTAGTTATTTCTTTTATTCTATTATCAAATTCTTCTCTTTTAATTATTTTATTCCGATATAAATCTATAATATCTTCATAGTTTTTTTTATTCATATGAATACCTCTATTCAAGTGAAATCAATTCTTCTATTTTATTATTAAATTTACTTTTTATTTGTTCAATATTTTTCTTTTTGATTTGTAACGCTTTTTCTTTTTGTTCAACATCTTCATTCGTTTCACCAGTTGCAGGATTATATACATAATATGAAATCAAAGCATTTAAATTATAATCTTCATTATAAGTTTCAAAGTATGCTATATCAAACATAGATAATTCTTCTAATATCTTTTCATATTTATCTTCATTAATAGAAGTATCAAAATATTCCAAAAACTCTTCCAAATCCATACTTGGATATGATGATAACCTTTCTAAAAAGTCTGGTAGGAAATCTTCATAATCTTCTATATCATAATCATCTTCATTAATCTCAAACAAAGAACAAAATTTTGAAAAGTCCAAAACTTCTTCAAAAAAATTAACATATTTATCATGATCTTCATCTAATTCAAAGTATTCAATTAAGTGTAACATTCCATCATGCATATCGGCATCCAAAGAAATATTTCCACCATTGTTGAAGCCACTAAATGAACCTTCAAACTCAACTCCACAGTTTACATTTGCAAGACTTTGAAATATATTTGTACTTAATAAAGAGTCATAGTTACCATATGGCCCCATACCATTAATACATATATCTTTTTTTATGTTATTAATATAAGTATCTAAATCTTCTTCACTTGCATTTTCTAGTCTTAACTCTGTTGCATTCTTTTTATCTTCCTTTATTACAACAGAATCAATTTTAAAATGCTTTTCTCCATTCTTTGTAAATTCTTTCAACTTTTTTATTACATTAAGTATAATCCCTTTATCATCATTTTTTTTAATTCTTATATTCATATTAATATCAGCAGACATTTATCATCACTCCAATTATATTTTTATAGATTTATTTTGAAAATCGTTTTAAGTACTTATTTAAATCAAACTTGTTTTCAATAGCTATTTTTATTATTTCTTCATTAGATACCCTCTCTACTTTGCTCAAGTCAAGCATAGCAACAGGGGAAACAATAAACATGGCTGCAGCAAAATGTTCAATTAAGTCTTTTCTAAGTTTATCAACATCTACACTTTCAACATCTATTTTCATAAAATCCCTCATGTTTTTATTATATCATATAAAAAGGATTAATTTTATACAATTAATCCTCTGTTAAATATACTTCTATTTCCACAATTGGTTTTTTGCATCGAGGGCCTCTCTTGGAAAGAGGTTCTACATTCACTATTTTAGCTTTTGGATTAGTATTGTTTGTTTCTTTTAGCTTTTCAATAATATCATAATTATAACTGGCAAGATACCCTACAAATCCAAGTTCATGATCTACTCTGATTGCCTCTTCATCATATTGATTATCTGGTTCAGGAACAAGAGTTACCTCATCCCCCACTTTATAATGTTCTGCCCTTTCTACTCCTCCATTTAATTGTGTATTCGTTAATTCTGTAGTAAATGGAAATATATTTTCATCATAGCCATTTTCGTAATCTTCATAATCTTCATATGTATAATAATTTGGAATTACATTTTTTATTTTAAACAATTCTTCCGCTCTTTTTTGTGCATCAGCAAATGATAATTGTGTTTGATTTTCAATTACTTCTCCATTTTTATAGTGTTCAAAAGTTGGTCTATCTCCATAATCTCCATTTATATCATAGTCTTCATACTCTGCAAATGCTTCAATTTCGCAATTGTATAATTTTGATTTATCTTTTAATGAATAATACCAGTAATCAGTAACATTTTTTAAAAGTTCTCCATTTTCTCCAATAAAATCATCCACATTAATATCGAGATTTGTGATGCTATTATCACAATATGCTTCTAAAGACCACTTACAACTTCCTGAAAATATTAGTGAATAGTTTTCTTCTGTCCCTTCTTGATGAATAATATCATTTTCATCATAAACTGGCATTGTATGATAAATCATAAATGCATTTTTTTTCTTACCTTTTACTCTTATTTGATACCAACAATAATTTGCCATTAATAACACCTCACATTTACAAATCAAATTTTTAGATATCTCTATTGTTATTATAGCATAAAAAAGCATAATCGAGTAGAGAAAATTTTACAATAACTTGTAAATTTGTCCCTCTCACACCA
>CAMKGA010000050.1 GCA_946412015.1 uncultured Caryophanales bacterium | reverse complement strand
AAAAGTGCCGAGGGTTTAATATTGCCAAAAAGAATAAGAGGTTCACTTGATTTAGAAAGTTTAACAAGCGCAGAGGGATTAATTTTTCCACAAAGTGTCGGAGGAAATCTAGATTTAGACAGTTTAACAAGTGCAGAAGGCATAATATTGCCCCAAAGTGTCGGAAAAGATCTATGGTTACGCAGATTAACCAGTGCTGAGGGCTTAACATTACCCCAAAGTATCGGAGGAAATCTACGGTTATCTAGTTTAACAAGTGCGGAAGGCATAACATTCCCCCAAAGTGTCGGAGAAAATCTAACTTTAGACAGTTTAACAAGTGCAGAAGGCATAACATTCCCCCAAAGTGTTGGAGGCTTTCTAGATTTAAGTGGTTTAATCAGTGCGGAAGGCTTAACATTCCCACAAAGTATAGGAAGCACTCTATATTTATCTAGTTTAACCAACGCGGAAGGCATAACATTACCCCAAAGTGTTGGAGGAGCTCTATATTTATCTAGTTTAACCAACGCAGAAGGCTTAATATTCCCACAAAACATAGGTGACGATTTAAATCTAAATAGTTTAACAAGTGCGGAAGGCTTAATTATTCCAGATACATTAAATTGTACATTATATTGTCCTATAGCTAAAGATATTAATGAATTGAGAGAAATGTGTAAGAAAAATAATAAAGCCAAATAAGTATAAAATATCTATTTGTAAGTAAAAATGACCTCATTGGTCATTTTCTTTTTCTTCTTTTATAGTAGGTATTAGTGATTCTAAATTTTCATCGTAATTAGGTTCAGTACCTTTGATATAATAAAACATAGTAGCTTTATTAGAATCAGTTGTGGGCATGCCTGTTATAGGATCAACTAGAGTACCTACTACATTATCAGGTATTTTATACCATTTTGGTTTTTTATTTTTAAAGTATTCTTCAATAGTATCTGCCCATATTTGTCGTAGTGGAGTTCCATCTTTAACATCACTAATCTTAGAATCATCATATCCACTCCATATACCTAATACTACATTTTTATTATAACCAAATATTAAGTGATCAGTATCTGTAGTACCTGTTTTAATCGCATACTTATTAGTTAATTTTTCTGTTATGTCGTAGCACGTAGGATAGTTATAATCAATAAAGTTATAATTATATGTACTAGTTAATAATTCACTTAATATGTATGTAATAGATGAGTTTAATACTTTATCCTTATCATTTTTATATTCATATAAAGTATTGCCATTCATATCTTCTACTTTTTTAATTAGATGACCATTTACTTTATATCCAGTATTAGCTAGTATTGCATATGCACTAGTTATATCCATTAAGCTAAGTTCACTACTACCAAGTGCAAGAGAAGGGTTAGCTTTTAAGTTATCTTTTATGCCAACTCTTTTTAACATATCTAAAAGTGTCTCTTCACCTAAAAATAGGTGCGTTTTAACAGCATATATATTATCAGAATAAGCAAGTGCAGCTGCCATTGATATTTCTTTATTTGCATATTTATTATTATAGTTTTTAGGAGAATATGTTTTATTATTATCAAATAAGAATGTTGTTTTTTCACTTGTAAATGTAGTAGATGCAGTAAAACCATTTTCAAGGGCCGCATAATATAAGAATGGTTTGATAGTAGAGCCTACTTGTCTTTTTGCTTTAGTCGCACGATTAAACTGACTCTTTTTATAATCTTTTCCTCCAATTAGTGCGATAATACCTCCATCATCAGGCCTCATCATTATTGATGCAACTTCTAACTTATCATTTTTAATATATTTTTCAATATTCTTTTCTAAATTAAGCTGACTATTCATATCTAGGTATGTATATATCTTAAGCCCTCCAGTTTCTAAAATTGATTTAGAAATAGAATTTATATTCATAAGCTCATCCATAACTGCGCTCTGATAATACATTATTGTATTTGAATTATTAGATTCCAAATGGCCATAATAAGTAAGGTGAGTATTATATGCTTTATTAGCATCATTTTTAGTTATATATTTGTTTTTTACCATAGAATTTAAGACTATTTTTTGCCTTTTTTTAGCTTTAGCTTCATTTAATAAAGGAGAGTAGTTACTAGGAGAATTAGGAATTCCTGCAAGCATTGATGCTTCAGCTAAATTTAATTCTTTTGCACTTTTATTAAAATAATAATGGGCAGCATTTTCAATGCCATATACATTACCATAATTAATAGTATTTAAGTATCCTTCTAATATTTCATCTTTAGAATAATTAGCTTCAAGTTTAAAAGTAAACCAAGCTTCTTTAAATTTCCTTTTCCATGTTTTACTAAAGTCTAAGAATAAATTTTTAGCATACTGTTGAGTAATAGTTGAAGCACCTTGCATATGATTTCTATTAATTATATTTACATAAAGTGATTTAATTATTCTTGGATAATCAAATCCATGGTGTTTATAATAATTTTTATCTTCAATAGATATAGTTGCATTAACTAAATTATTAGATATATTATCTAACTTAATCCATTCATCTGACATACTATTTACAAGTTTAGAATTATTATCATATATATAATAGCTATTATTAATTTTTATATCTATAGGATTATTTTTTACATATATATATAATCCTAGATATAATAAAGAAAAAATGACTATTAAAACTACTAATATCTTAAATATAATTTTAAATAATTTCATATAATCACCTTATCTTTTTTTAGTATTCCAAAAAAAAATAAAAATATAAGTGCAATTTTATAGAAAGTATGTTATAATGTTTGGGAGTTGATTTAATGAAGGTAAATTTACATATAAAAGTAGATAGTATAGAACCTTTAAATTTAAAGGTAAAAGGTATAAAAAAAGATAATACATATACATATTTTGAAAATGATATAAAAGTTATCGTATACTTTAGTGAAGATTATGTATCTATTAAAAGAGAATGTAATGATTATAAAATAGATTTAAATCTAAAGAAAAATAAAAAAAGTATTTCTACTTATTCAGTTTTTGGAGGTAGTAAGATTTTTAGTCTTAACACTGAATGTACAAAAATAAATATAACTGATAAAAAAATTAAAGTAGAATATAAAATAGATGAAGATAAATTTAAATATGTACTAGAGGTGATATAGTGAAGGAAAAATTAAAAGAAGCTATTAAAGATGCCTTAGTAAAGTGTAATATAGAAGATGTAAATGTTATAATAGAAGTACCTAAGGATGATAAAAATGGTGATTATTCATCAAATATTGCGATGCAGCTTGCACGTTTTTTAAAGAAAAATCCACGTGAGGTTGCAGAGTTAATAAAAAGTAATATAGTATTTGATGAAATAGAAAAAATAGAAATAGCTGGGCCTGGATTTATGAATTTTTATCTAAAGAAAGATTATTTGTTTGATAACATAAATAATGTAATCTTAGCTAAGGATAATTATGGTTCATCAAATATTGGTAATGGTAAAAAGATTAATATAGAATATGTAAGTGCGAATCCTACAGGATTTTTACACATAGGTCATGCAAGAGGAGCTGCATATGGAGATTCACTTGCTAATATATTAAGATTTGCAGGGTATGATGTTACTCGTGAATATTACATTAATGATGCTGGAAATCAGATAAATAATTTAGAAAAATCTATTATAGTTAGATATCATAATTTATGTGGATTGGATGATACTCTTGGTGATAATAGTTATCACGGTGAAGATATTATAGAGGTTGCAAAAAAAATATATGATGAGTATGGTAAATCTGCTCCAGAAGATATATTTAGAAAAAGAGGAGTTGAATTCTTATTAGATAAAATAAAAAAAGATTTATCTAAATTTAGAGTTGAGTTTGATCTTTGGAGTAGTGAGACTGACCTTTATAAAAGTGGAATGGTAAAAGATACATTGGATAAACTTAAAGGTGATGGACATACTTATACTATGGATAATGCTTTATATTTAAAAACTACTGACTATAATGATGAAAAGGATAGAGTACTTGTAAAAAGTGATTCAAATAATACGTATTTACTTCCTGATATTGCATATCATATAAGTAAGTATAAAAGAGGATATGATAAGCTTATCGATGTATTTGGAGCTGACCATCATGGTTATATTAATAGACTTAAAGCAGCAATAAAAATGATGGGAGAAGATCCTGATAAATTAGATGTTAGAATATTACAAATGGTAAGGCTTATTAAAAATGGTGAAGAAATTAAGATGAGTAAAAGAACAGGTAAAACTCTTACATTAAATGATTTAATAGAGGATGTAAGTGTTGATGCTGCAAGATATTTCTTTGCTATGAGATCTCTTGATACTCAACTTGATTTTGATATGGAGCTTGCTAAAAAAAAGTCTAATGAAAATCCAGTATATTATGTAGGATATGCTCACGCTCGTATTTGTTCAATATTAAATGAATATAATAAAGAGGCTAGACCTATCAAAGAATATAAAACAATTAATTCAAAACAAGCATTAAACTTACTTTTTAAAATATATGAATTTAGTGATATTGTAAGATTAAGCGCAGAAAAATTTGAACCTCATTTAATTACAAATTATGTTTATGACTTAGCTCATTTATTTCACACTTTTTATGCATGTGAGAAAGTATTATCTGATGATTTAGATTATACTTTGGAACGTATTAACTTAATTCAGGCTACTGCAATTACAATTAATAATGCATGTAGACTAATTGGTGTAAAAGCGCCAAATAAAATGTAGGAGGCAAACATGAATTTAAATAAAATGCAAAAAGAAGAATTAGAAACACTATCATATACTGATTTAACAGAAATGATTTTAAAAGAAGAAAAAAAGAGTTTAAATACTCCAAGTATATTTAAAAAAATTTGTTCATTACTTGAACTTACTGATGAAGAGTATGCATCTCAAATAGGGGATTTTTATACATCTCTTACAACAGACAAAAGATTTGTATTGCTTGAAAATGCATGCTGGGATTTAAGAGATAAGCATAAAATTGATATTAATTTAAACGAAGATGATGAAGACGAAGAAGATGAGGATGAAGATGATTCAGAAGAAGATGAAAATGTAGAAACTGTATCATCTGAACATATTGATTCTATGGAAGATGAAGAAGGAATAGAACAAGATGATGATCTTGATGATTTAACTATTTTAAATGAGGATGAAATGGAAGATGAATAGTCTTCTTTTTTTATTAAAAAAATCCAATATTATTTTATTGGATTATTATATAAATCAATCGCATTATTAATTGATTTTACAAGTTCTTTTGTTTTTTCTTCTTTAATTTGTAATTTATTATTTTCTTCTTTTAATGATTTAACATTATTATTTAATTCGTTATTTCTATCTATTAATTCTCTATTTGTTTCTTTTAATTGCTTAAGTTGTGCTTGTAAACTAGAATACTTTTCTTTATTATTATCATTATTAGAGCCAAACATTATAGAATCATTAATTGCATTTATTAAGCTTAATTGCTGTTCTGTTAAATTTAATTTGCTTGTATCAATTATATTTCCTTCCATAATAGACATTATTATATTATCATATATATCATAGTTATTTTTTTCTATTGATTTATTAGTCTGATTTCTCTTGCAATAATATTTAAAATCTCCAGTAACATCTATATAACAATTATACTTTAATCTATAATTTTCTAATTTTTCAATTTTATCTAATTTTTGTTCTTCAGAAAGATAAATCTTCTTTTCTGAAGTATAATCATCATAATCTAATATTATAGATGATAATATTGCTACATCTTGGTAACTAAATAATTTTTTAAAAACACTTTCTGCTTCTTCCATATTTTCATAAACTCTGCTAGATACAGGATATGCAAATTTATTTTTTAAAATTAAATCTAATTCTAATAAAGTATCATCTTCTGTTTCTTTTATAATAATAAAATCACAGTTTCTAGGAGTTAATCCTTGATTAATTGCTTTATTTCTATCATATTTACAAACTAAAACAGTATTTGCTAAATTAATGTTAATATTATTTTTAAAATTATTTAATTTTTTATATATTTGTTTACTAAAAATATTTGATATTTTAATTTCATTATCTTTTATCTTACTACTTAATCTATAACTGTTTTGACATAATTCACAAAGTAATTCAAAAGAAGAAGTATTAGTAAATAATCTAGTTGAAGTAATATAACTTATATTAACGCCAAGTAAGTGAGCAATATTATCTCTGTTAATTTTATAATTAAAACTATTTCCACTAGATATAAATGATTTTATACATCTATTTTCATAATTATTATATTTATACCAATTAATAAGATATTTTATCTTATCAATAATTTCATTAAATTGTTCCATCTCTCTAAGTGCCATAAAAATCACCCCTTTTTATACTTTGATAATTTAACACCATTTTTTGCTGTTGTCAAATTTAACATATATATAATAATTAGAAATTAAGCAAAGTTTCTTTTATTTTATTTCATATTTTGATATTATATCCTATAAGTAGATGTATTTGTAATGAAAGAAAGTCGTTTAAAAAATATTTATAACATGATTACTTATAATTTTAAAACATTATTAGTATTTGAATTTTTATATAAGTTAATTATTGGACTAATATTTATACCTTCTATAATAGGTATATTTAATCTAACTATGAAAATAACAGAGTATAATTATTTAACTATTGAAAATATATTAAACTTTATACTAAATCCTTTAACTATAATTTTTTTACTATTTATTATTATATTTTTAACTATGGTAACTATATTTGATATATCAACACTCATAATTATATTTGATAGTTCACATAATAATAAGAAAATATCAGTAATGGATTCTATTAGAATTTCACTAAGTAAATGTAAAAATATATTTAAATTAAAAAATATTTCAGTAGCTATATTAGTTCTATTTATTATTCCATTTTTAAATATTGGAGTTACATCTAATGTAATAACATCTATAAATATACCTGAATTTATTTTAGATTTTATTAATGCAAATCAAATACTATCAATTATACTTTTACTATTTTATATATTTTTATTGTCATTATTATCTAAATGGTTATTTTCCCTACATTATATGATAATTGAAAATAAATCATTTAAGAGTGCCAGAAAAAGTAGTAAAAATTTAATAAAAGGTAATCGTTTTAAAGATATTATTATAGTAACTTTATATCAATTAATGTCAGGTATATTCCATATTTTTTTTATAATAGTAGGAATGTTTATTTTATATGTTTTAAATATGATTCTTGGTAAAATATTTGTTATAAAAAGTATTCTTCTTACAATAGTATGGATGTTTATGCTAGTTTCAGTAATAATATTTATAACAATATCAACTGGAATTGGTTATTCTGTAATTAGTGCTTTATATTATAAGCATAAAATAGATAAGAATGAAAAGTTAATTAACATTAATTATGAAGAAAAAAAGATAATTAAAAAGAATAATAAAAAAATAAAATACGCAATATTAGTACTTAGTATTATTTCTATATTTGGGGGATCTTTACTTACTTATCAAATTGTTACAGGTAAGGCTAATTTAAATATTGAAAATACAAAAAAAATGGAAATAACGGCTCATAGAGGAGCAAGTATTAAATATCCAGAAAATACTATGGCAGCATTTATGGGTGCAAAAAAAATGGGCGCTGATTGGATAGAATTAGATGTTCAACAAACAAAAGATAAACAAATAGTAGTATCTCATGATACAAATTTAAATCGCGTTACAGGCATTAATAAAGATATTATAGATATGAATTATTCTGAAATAAAAAAATTAGATGCAGGAAGCTTTTTTGATATGAAATTTAAAGGAGAGAAGATACCTCTTTTAAAAGAAGTATTAGAATTTGCTAAAAAGAATAATATTAGATTAAATATTGAATTAAAACCAACTGGAAAAGAAAAAGATTTTGAAAAACAAGTAGTTGATTTAATAAAAGAATATAATTTTCAAGATAGATGTGTAGTTACTTCACAAGTTTATAATGTATTAAAGAAAATAAAAAAGTATGATAAAGATATAAAAACAGTTTATGTTATGAGTATTGCTATAGGTAAAATAACTGATGCAAAATATGCTGATGCTTTTTCTATAGAAGCTACAAATGTTACAGAAACTCAGGTATCAAGAGTACATAATGCAGGTAAAGAATTATATGTTTGGACTGTGAATAAAGAAGAAAGTATAAATAAGATGATAGATATGAATGTAGATAACATAATAACTGATAATATAAAATTAGGTGTAGATTTAGTTGAAAAAAGTAAAAGAACTAACATAGAAGATATAATTATAAAAGTATTAAATTATTAATAATAGTATTTAATATAATGATATATAAGACATATTTAGAGATAAAAGTCAAATGAAAAGTTAAATTTCAGTTTTTATAAGAAATAAGCGATTGTAAGACTAAATTGGTAGTTTTTGCAAAAAAAACTACCAATTTTTATTTAAA
>CAMKGA010000049.1 GCA_946412015.1 uncultured Caryophanales bacterium | reverse complement strand
TCAAAATTTCTTTTGTGCAGGTATACAATTTTTTTGTTGTTCTGAATAGTTACGAATAAACTATAGTTCGTTATCCACGTTGAAGCCAATGTTAGACAAGGAGATTAATTGTCTTAGTTATAATGCTGTGTATAAGGAGTTCTTATATAAACTCGCTCAAACTCCTGAGAATTGGATATCTCAAGAATCTAATAAGATAGTAAGGTTTATAAATGCGTTCTTTACTGAAACTGTTTTTCCAGACATTCATGATAAACTTCTGGTAGATTTTCGAAAGGTTGTGGAACAATCAGTAAAGAACGGATATTTAGATTATCAAAAAGAACGTGCAGAGGAATTGTTCTGGAAGAATCCATATTATAGTGGATGTATTCATCAGATAAATTATATATTGGTTCCTGAGAACGACCCGTTCTTGTATAATACAATTCAATCAAACAAAGATAGTACGAGTTGTTTGGAAAGAGGGCACTTAAATGATAGGGTTATTTATATAAGAATAACAAGTAGTCTTCCGATATGCTATTATGGTGGCATATATATGGGACAAGAAAATTACTGCTTTAATTATAAACAAGGCACACATATTTATGAGCGTGGGACAAGAAACAGATACTGGATAGATTATTTACCCGATCCTATTCCCGCAAGTTTAACTCTTCGCGAAAGAAAAATTGAGAGGATTGAAAAATACAAATCAGATAGTTTTGATCTTCTGGAAAAAGGTATCAAAGCTAAGACGGTTTTTGAAGACAACAATGGCATACAGATATTTGAATGTGATTATGATGAATTAAAAGAAAAACTAAATAGAATTAAGATACTGCATGATTGCAATCAAACTGAGGATGCTAAGATGTTGTTTAATTCTGTTAAAGAAGTGAAAGAAAGCGGAAACTATAAACACACACAAGTTTATTTTATTGCTGGATCAGAAAATGGATTGCATATTGCAAGAGATAAATTTGTTTTTTTTCTCCAATATAGAGATATAGCTTCAGAAGAATTAAATAAATATGAAGTTTTTATAAATCTTTATAATGACGTGAAAGAAATCTATGCGAGTGAGGAAGATTATCTGACATTTCGAGATGCGTATTTTGTAGGCTTAATTAAGCATAGGTCATTGTTCAATGTCAATCTTGAAGTTTTGAACGAAACTAGTTTTGACATGAAAGAAGAGGTACTTTGTAATTCTAATATGACATTTAAACTTGTTCCTGTTTATCAAGCTTATTTGTCTTTTAGACAGTTGCCTGATGAAATAAAGAATGATTTAAAAAGCAAAATTTCTAGACATATGGAAACCTTAAATGATACCATGAATCCAAAAGTGGCTGACAATATTGATGTGGTTTCAGCAGAATACAATGAAGTATACATTACTGAAATTCTGGAAGCAGCAAAAGTTTTGCCAAATCCCAAAGAAGTATTTATTTTTATTAAAAGGTTTGTGTCAGATTTACGAAAGTTTGAAACACAAATTAAACATCATAATGATTAATGCAAATCACAAGCTATATTAAACAGTTTTCTCAGTTTAATAGTATAAAAACAAAATACCCAGTTAATTTCCTTCTGATAATATAATAGTTACTGTAAGATAAATGCTTGCAGTAACTATTAATGGAGGAATAACAATGGAGAACTATTCAGTAAACAGATGTACAAGATGCGGGAGACAATTAACGGTTGAGGAAGATCAAGCTTTCAACCCACCAACTTGTATGAATTGCGCAAGAGAGCATGTGTCAACAGTCAAGTCAGAGATGATTAAAAACATTGCTATAAGTGTTGTTCTTATGATTGTTGGGATTGTTGTAATTAGGAACCCGTTGGGGATCCTTCTTGCAGGTATCCCGTATGGTTGGTCGGCGCTTAACAAAATCACACCGGCAATGTTTTTATGGATGTCGTGGGTTGGGTGGCTGATTTATTTTTCAATTAAACTGGTCGTTTCCTATTTCATTGGACTGGTTGCTTTACCAATTAAACTGTTTCAGTGGATTTCTGAAATAGTAAAAGTAAAAAAATTAGAAAAAAGCATTCATTAAGGAGAGGTTAAAATGAGTAGTAAACATTTAAGGGTTATTTCAGTTATTATAGGAATCTTTGGCGTCATTTTTGGTATCATCTTGGGAGCTACATGTAAGATTAATACCAGCGAGTGGTACAGTTCAGCAAGATACGTTTTTAATGTCGGTTTGATGTTTGAAACGTGGATCGCTTTCGATCTAATAGTGTTGTTGTTCAATTGGTGTGCATCTATTCTGGGCAGACTTGAAAACATTGAGAAAGCAATCTGTGGTGATAAAGCCGAAGACACATCTTCAAGTTATAAAAGCCTATTTAATGCTGCGACTGAAAAGATGAAAACAATAAACAGTAATATTTCAAATTCTGAAGAAGGTACAGTTGATAAGTCGATGCCTACGGCTCCTGCGCCGACTCACGTTTCGGATAATGAATGGAAATGCCCTAATTGCGGAAAAGTGAATCAGAATTACACTGGTACTTGTGGATGCGGCCAACAAAAACCGAGATGACTTGATAAACAGATGAATGATAGCCTTTATTGGATAAATCAGTAAAGGCTATTTAGCTATTTCTTGGACGGTGTCTTATGAGAAGGATAATTGAAAACGGATCGATAATCCAATTGGAATCTAATGGTCAACGAGTCGAGTTTATCGTTAACGATAAACTTGGGATTGGTGGCAGCTGTATTGCATATAGTGTGACGTATTATGAAAATGGTACGATTCCTCATAAGGGAGTATTAAAGGAGTATTGTCCTGCGTTCTTGGAGAGTAGTTCTGAATTTCAAAGGAACGGGGATAATCTAATAATCCCTATTGAGTTGAAAGAGAGATTTAATCGTGGATTAGAAATATTCGAGACTAACTATAAGATTATTAACGACTATATTAGCTCCAATTCAATTGCAATGAACTACCATCCGGTGCAAATTGGATTGTTTAGTGGGAATAATACTTTGTATACTCTTTCATCGGCAGATTACGGAAAAAGTTATGATACATTACAAGATGAAAGTCTAGCGTCCTTAATCAGAATCATGATTGCTGTAGCTGAAGCAGTTAAACAGTATCACAATGCTGGATATTTACACTTGGATATAAAACCGAAAAACATTTTGGTGCTTAATAATGTTACTGAAATAGTCAAGCTGTTTGATTATGATAGCTTGACGCCAATCACTTTGCTGAAAAGCAATAAGAGTGTAGCTCTTCCTATGCCGGAGGACTACTATGTTCCCGAATTAAATCAACAAAGATTAAGAGATATAGGAATACAGACTGATTTATTTGAAATTGGTGCAATGCTTTTTAAGCGTTTGTTTGGATATGCTCCGCAACCGTCTGATTTGAGTTATGATGCAATCTATGATATCGAAAAATCAAAATTGTTGGAAGCAGCATCGCCAAGTGCAATTTATGAAATAACTCAGTTTCTAAAACACACCTTGCTAGTATCGTCCAGAAGAAGATATAGAAGCGATGAAGAACTCATAAACCAATTGAAAAAAGTATTTGGCATGGTTTCTTCGGAAAAACCCTTTTTAATGAATTTGCCGGTTTGGAAGCCTTCAAAGCATTGCATAGAAAGAAAAGCAGAAATCCAAGAAATTGATGAAAGATTAAATACTGACGGATTTGTATTCATACGTGGAATAGGTGGAATTGGAAAATCTGAATTAGTAAAAATATACGTTAACAAATATGGTTTCAAATACCATACCATTCAATTTTGCAAGTATGTAGATTCACTAAAAGGACTTGTTGCTTCTTTAGCAATAGATGGTGTTGATGAAAACGACTATAATAGTATAGACTCTTTGGCTAAAACAAAGAACAGAATCCTTCATAATTGCGATAGCCACACCTTGATTGTTGTGGATAATTTTAACGTGCCACATGATAATTATCTGAGAGAGTTTCTTCCGACAAATTCAAACTCGTTTAAAGTTATTATTACCACAAGGTGCGTTCCCGCAGCTGACTATTACGAAGAAAAAATCATGCGTTTATCGACTTTAGAGGAAGAAGATGCAATAAAGCTGTTCTACATGCATAGCAACGAACAGGTTAGTAGTGAAACAACACATAGCATTAGACAATTATTAAAAGAAATCCAATTCAACACATTGCTGTTAGTGCTAATAGCTAAAATGATAAAAATGACAAGCACCAGTATAGAAAAAATGATTGGGTTGCTTAAAGACCAACAACTGGATACGGTTTCAACTAGAGTGTTTCATGAATATGATTGTTCTGATGATATTGAAACATATAGTAAGATTAGTAAGCATTTATATGCTGTGTATAATACGAGTAATCTTACAATTGAAGAGATCCGAACTTTACTTAACATGACATTGATTTCACCTATAGGAATTGAAGTCAACTCCTTTGTTAAGAATACCGGAAACAATTCGATGACATATGATTGTATATACAATCTGATTAGACTTGGTTGGATAGAGATTAAAGGAAATATGATTTCCTTACACTCTATTATATCTGATGTCGTAGCTGATAATTATCAAGATAGAACTGATAGCTATTATGAGTTATGTGAGTTTTTGGAATCTCAATGCTATGTTGACGATGATCAACATATATCTGAGATACAAAACGCACTAGCTATTGCTTTACAACTAGATAAGCGATATAAAGATGAAGATCCTTCCTTAATTGCGAATATTAGTTTTATTATTGCTATGATAAATAGTTATCTTTACAAGCCGAAGGAGGCAAGAAGACTTTTTGAAAAAGCAATTCAAATTGAAGAAAAAGAAAATGATTATGAGGCGCTGACAATTCTTTATTCACAAATGGGTCCATTTGAAGAAAAGTTTGGCACGAAAACAGTTGCGATATATTGGTATAAAAAGACAATAGAAACTGCTGGAAAAACTCAAGTAGCGTTCACAGAGGAAATCTGCAGTTCGATTTTAGGGATTGCTCAATGCTATGATGAAAATAACCAAAAACCGCTTGCGTTACAAAAATATATTGAAGCTTTTGAGTTTATGGAACAACGAGGATTTCTTGAATATGTAAGAGGAGTTTTGGAACGTATTATTGAATTGCTTGCCGAATTAAAACAATATCAGGATATTGATTATTATGCGGCAAAGCTTAACCAGTACGGGGGTAGACGTTTTAGCGATGAGAAACATCCCATTGATGTTATGATTGACTCTGGAAACTACGATGAGGCAAAACACGAATATGAAAAACTATTAGAAGAAATAAGGGGAGAGTTGGGAGAAGATTCTCCAACATATCGTGACCATGCAAAATATAGATGGGTATATTATCTGCTAACAAACGATAAAGATCAAGCGATGAGATTGATTGCTGACGATCTTTCGTTCATTGAAAACTCATATGGTAAAGAATCAATGGAGATGGCGGATTTTTTAGTTTCTTTATCTTACCAGATGACTGATAATGCGGAATTCGAATATGCTATAGAAAACGCAGAACGAGCAATTGCGATTTGTAGATCTAATCACCAGATAGGTTCTTATACATTTACGAAGGCAAAAATGGATTTGGTATTTGCATTTGCAGTATTGGGAGAATATGATAAAGCCCAGAGTATTATAGATGAAATTGATTTTTCTCAGTTTTCCGGCGATGAGTTTTTATCTGATATGGTGCGTACTGTAGGTATGGCTCAGGTGGAGATCGGAGAAAATGAAATTTGTATTCAATTATGCGAAGAGGTGCTATCAAAGAGCGGGATAGATAAAATAAGTAAATTGATTGCAGCAGAAATCATGCTTATTTTTCATGATAAAAGAGGGAATACCGATGCTGCAGAAGGTTACTTGAAGATTATAAAAAGTATAATTGATTCTCTATCGGATTCTGAATATGCGAAAAATCATATCGTTACCTATCGCAGATTATCAGCAAAGTTAATGTCAAAAAGATCAAACTATGATGATGCAATTAGAGAGGTGTCAAGTGCAATTGATATGATTCCTGATGACTCAAGTTTGATCCTTCTTCAATGCTATATTGAAAGGGGATTATACTATATAAACATAGAGAAAGTCGAAGAAGCAGAGAAAGACTATTTGATTTGTGAAAGAATCATTGAGCGATATGGCTTGTCCGATTATTATTTCATAATTGTTTATAACAATGTCGCTTTAGCCAAAATACAAGCCGGCGACTTTGAATCAGCGAAAGAATATTATGAACGAATTATAGAGCGATTGCCAGATGTTCAAAATCCCGAAAACTATAATGAGGCTACTATTTGTCAAAATTATGGTTGGGTATTATATAATTTAGAAGAAGTTGAAAAAGGAAAGGAATACATTAAGGTTTCATTAGATTATTATGATAGAGAAGGTTTTGGAACATCAATAGATTTCTATTCATCACTCTATAATCTTCTGATTATTAATAATAGTTTAGATGATTTTGAAGGAAATCTTGGCGTTGCAAAAAGACTATATCAAGATTATTCAATAATTGAATGCTTAAGAGAATGTGATGCATCATTTAGAATATCCATTGCCTGTGCAATCGTTTCCGGTTACCTTTCAATTGAAAATGAGAACACAGCATATGAATTTGCGAACAAAGAAGAAGGATACTATATAAAAAAATATGGAAAAAAGAGTCAAGAAAGAATTGATTATTTACAGACTTGTGCATATGCTTTTTACAGATTAATGCATCTAAATGCATTTGAGTTTTTAGAAAGATCTGAAAAAGTGATTCAAAAAGCCAGATTACAATCATCTGTATGGGAAGCAAGACAATTAAACTATGTAGGGATTGTGTATCTTGACTTAACAGATGAAATTGAATTAGGAAATAGATATATAAAAGATTCTAAAGCCTTATTTGAAGAGTTAGGAGCAGAGGATGATTATATGTATCCTATTGTGGTAAAAAATGCAGAATACGCACAAGAAAAAATAATGGACAAGCTCATATCAGACATGGCTAAAAGTTTTATTGATGAAAGTGAGGAAAACAATGGGTAAATCATTTGATGACAATTACACAAAGATTCTCGACACAAAGATTACGGATTGGGGATTAGATAAAATCTATGAAATTGAAGAAAACATAACCAGTCTCGACAAAACTGAGGTAGAAATTATTGATTACCTGAAAGATATTAGATGTTCTATGCCAATCGGTTTGGCTCTCCGCAGGTATATCTGCACAAAGTTTGGAGTTGAAACAGATAATGGATTTGTGGTGGATTTAGAGAACGGAAATGTATTTCAATTGAAGGATTTTAGGAAAGATGATTATGATTTGCAGAAAGACGATATAAACGATTTCATTGAAATTTTCCGGATTATAAATAGCAAATATAATGTGGATAAACAAACTAATGAATTGTCACTTGATTTTGCAAAAGCGGAAATAAGAAGATTGTTTCGTTCTACAACTTATTGTCAGCGTTCAAAAATGTTCTTGTTAAGTTTTGCTCTTCATATGAACGCAGACGAAACTGAAAAATTCCTAACAGATGTTCTGGCAGAGCAGACATACAATTATCGAGATCCCGATGAAATCATAGCGTACTATTGCCAGTCGAACAATTCAGTCAATTCATATGTAGATTATTTAAGGATGAAGGACAAATTTGCTGAGGCTGTAAAGCTAAGTAATCCGGAAGATGAAACAGAAAAAGAGAATTATACATATTATGCTCAGTCAAAATTTGAAAAAGAAATAAACACAGAAGAAAAACTTATTGCGTTTTTAGTTGATAATATTCCGAATTTCAAAGGCTATTCACAGACAGCCTATAATGAATTTATGATCCTGTTTAACAAGGCGCTAGAAAAGTCGAAGATTCAGACACTGTCAAATGACGAGTATTTGTTAGGAAATGAATCAACTACAAAACAGAAAAGGGAAGAGCAACAAGAACGGATTAATAAAGCAATCGAATTGAAATCTACTACTAATACAGAACAGTTAGCTAAAGCTATGCTGCAATTTATTCCCAGAGCAACATCTAAGCGAATAAAAAATGGAAAAGTAATTATAAGTAACGATTTTATAAATATCAAAAACGGAAAAGCTGGTCAGCAGAGTAAAAAGCCACAAACGACCACGTTACCCAAAGAGATTACTATGAATATGCTTGTTAGTGATAGATTGGATGATTTGATCTCTGAAAAAAAACCGGTAACGCGTAAGGATCTTGTCTTCCTTAAGTTTTATATTTTTTCACTTGATATAGCTGAACAGGAAGAATATAAGCAATGCGATTATATTGATTTTATTGATGAGTGTAATGACATGCTATTAAGATGTGGTATGTCAAAGCTGTATCCTGCAAATCGATTTGAAAATCTTATTTTGCTTTCCCTGTTATCGTCAAATCCTTTTGAAATGTTTGAAAATATAATGGAATATTCCTTCATCAATGAACCGGAATGTGAATAAACAAGTTTTCCACTATATTTTTAGTTGAGAGTATACTTTTATTTAGATAATAGTTTTTGCTAAACAAAGAAGGAGAAATATGAATAAGGAATACTGTTTTTTCGATGGAGGAAGAGTTGAGTTTGATGACAGTAAAAGTGTTCATGAACTTATACAATATGCATTTAATAAGTTTGATTATTACGAACCACTAGGAATGGATATTGTTACAGTTTTTCAGTGCCATCATGCAAGAACTAATAACGGATGGTTTACAACGGATACTGGCAAAAGCTGCTCTGAGGAGATAGAAAACCGCAACGAACTTTGTTTCGCTTATTATATGCCGGATGTGTTCTATTTTGCAGAAGGTGGTTGGGGGCATCATATGAAAGAATTAGGGAATCATCCGATTATCCCCAATTCTGTTGAATTAAATCTCAGATTTAATGATTTTAAAAACACTGTAGTTGTAAACGGAAACTATTGCTTTATGGATATAATCAAGCTATTGAAAAAAGCGGATTATGTTCCAAAAACTTGCAGTAAGCTGACTATTATTCCAATCGGAGCGGTAAATAAACAATTCGTTATCCCGTTTACTGACGAAATAATGAATAAGCCTCTCACAGCATTTTCTGATTTGATTAATGAGTATACTAATAAAACTCTTTCAGATGGTGAATTCGTTTATCATGAAATGATAGAAATAGGATGAGGAAAAACGAGAAATCAGGAGTATTTAAAGATGAATGAAGAATTTTATGTTGTAAATGAGCCCGTTTCAGTTAAAGAGACATTTAATAACACAATACTGTTATTGACAATGGTAAAAAGTGAATACTACTATATTATAAGCTTTTCAAGATCAAAAGGACAAATTGAAATCGGATTTGACTTCGAGAGTGAATTGCATAGTAAAATAACAGAAACAATTGTTGCAGATTTTTACTGCAACGAAGGAAACGTATTGCTATCTTGTTCTTTGAAAAACATTGATTTGTGTGATTTTGCCGCAGTGAAATCATTAGATGATCGTTTTACTGTTACTAATAGTAATGTGATTTATGAATCCGAAATTCCAAAAGATAAAGTTGTCCCAATTAGTGTAAAAACATTAAATAGTCACTGCCTTCAAAACAAGCAATCAGTAAAATTCTCGATAAACAGTGC
>CAMKGA010000048.1 GCA_946412015.1 uncultured Caryophanales bacterium | reverse complement strand
TCGAGAGTATAAATTCTCGAGTCTTTTCAAAATGAAAAACTGTCCGGTTATAAGACCTAATAATTTACAGTTATAACTATATAGATAATCATTTATAGTATTAATATCATAAATATGTTCTATGAAGCAAAATCTTATAATTAAATCAAATACATTGTTTTTAGGTAAAGTATAAGATGCACTATCTAATAATTCTAATGCTTCATCTTCATTTAGATTAAGAGCTATACATAGTAATATTACAGTATCTTTGCTAGGATGATAATCAATATTACTTCTAATCTTAGAAAATAATCTTCTATCTATATTAACTTTATTATATACATCACTATCTTTTAAATTTTTATCATCTATAAATTTAAATAATAATTTTTGAAATTTATTTTCGCTTTTATTTTCATTAATATATTTATTAATATTATCTTCATTAAGTGTACTACATTCATAAAAAATGTTTTCTTTACATGCTTTTGCTCTTTTAAAATTTAAATTTTCTAAGTTTTCTTTTATATATATATCTAATTTTCTATTCATAAATGTCTCCTTTAATGCGACCAAAATAATTTTTTTATATACTATAATTATACCAGAAAGAAGGGATAGTATGGAAGAGAATTTGAATGAAATTAGGAATAATGCATTAATTGAAATAAAAAGTTGGAATGGTTTTAAAATTCCTTTTAATGAATCACTTATTGTTACTAATAATAAAGAAGTGTTTAGATATTATAAATATAAAAGAGAATCTAATTTTTTAATCGAAAATAATATTAAAATGGAAGATTTATATTTAGTAAAAAAATTAAGTGATGATAATTTTAAGAAGATTACTAAATATATTGAAGAAAAAATAATTGGTAAAGCTTTTGAATTTGTTTTAGTTAGAGATCATGGTAGTACAATAAGTGTTAATTATTTAGATAGTGTAATAAGGATTAAAAATAATAATGAAATAAGTAGTGAACTTAGAAATTTAATAAAGGAGATGTAATTATGAAGAAAATGGATGTTGTATTTTTGCTTGATAGAAGTGGTTCTATGTATGATTCAGTATGTGATACTATTGGAGGATTTAATTCATATTTAGATAGTTTAAAGGATAAAGATGATATTAAAGTAACAACAATTTTATTTGATAATGAATATGAAGTTTTATATGAGCAAAAGAGTATAAATAGTGTTGAAAATTTAACTACAAAGGATTATTATGTAAGAGGTTCTACTGCGCTATATGATGCGATAGGGCTTACAATTAGTAATTTAGAAAGTAAGATTAAAAATAGTAAAGTGCTTTTTATAATAACTACTGATGGATATGAAAATTCATCAAAAGAATATAATAAAGAAAAAATAAAAAGTATGATTGAAAAACATAGTGATTGGGAGTTTATATATATGGGTGCGAATATTGATTCATATAAAGAAGGAACTAATATAGGAATTAGATGTGATAATATAGCTAATTATGAAAAGAAAAAAGGTACTAAAAAGATGTTTGAAGCGTTAAAATGTGCATCTGATATGGTTTATGAAGATAGATTATCAAGTGATTGGAAAAGTAATTTAGAGTAGTAAAAAATTGCTTTTTTTTGTATAATGAAAAGGGTGGTAGTATGCCAAATTTTACTAAAGATCAACAAAGTGCGATAGATATGGATAAATCATCTATTATAGTAAGTGCAGGTGCAGGATCAGGTAAAACTGCTGTTTTATCAGAGCGCGTAATTAGAAAACTAAATGATGGGGTTGATATTGATAAACTTTTAATACTTACATTTACTAAGGAAGCTGCTAAAGAGATGAAGGGTAGAATTAGAAGTAAGATTATAAAAAATAAGTTAGATAGGCAATTAGATTTAATTGATGCATCATTTATAACAACATTTGACTCATATTCATTATATATAGTAAAAAAATATAATTATTTACTTAATGTTAGTAAGAATATTAATATCATAGATAGTTCAATTATTAATATGAAAAAAATAGAGATAATGAATGAAATATTTGAAGAATATTATAAAAATACTAATGATTTATTTGATAAATTAATATCTGATTTTTGTTTTAAAGATGATAATATATTGATTGATTCTATAATAAAACTTAGTAATTCTCTAGATCTTAAAATAGATAAAGATAAATTTTTAGATAATTATATTAATGATTATTATAGTAAAGATAATATAGATAAATTAAAAGAGAATTATTTATCTTTAATTATAAATAAAATAGAAGAAATAAAGTATAATTTAGATTATCTAATGAGTTATTGTGATGGAAAATATTATGATAAGATATTATCTACATTAGAGCCACTTTTAAATTCTAAAGATATGGAAAGTATTAAAAATAATATAAATATTACACTACCAAGATTATCTAAAGCAGATGAATTTTCTAAAAAATATAAAGCTAATATTAGTGATTTAATAAAAGAGATAAAAAAGCTATTAGAATATAATTTAGATGATATATATTTAACTAAAGATTATGTTTTAATTATTATTGATATTATAAAAAAATTAGATAGTAAAATATTAGAATTTAAAAAAGAAAATAATTCTTATGAATTTATTGATATAGCTAAAATGGCTATTAAGGTTGTAAGAGATAATAAAGAAGTATTAAATGAGCTTAAAAATTATTATAATGAAATAATGGTAGATGAATATCAAGATACTAGTGATCTGCAAGAAGAGTTTATTAATCTTATTAGTAATAATAATGTATATATGGTAGGAGATGTAAAACAGTCTATTTATCGTTTTAGAAATGCTAATCCTAATATATTTAAAGAAAAATATATAAATTATGAAAAAAATAATGGTGGTAAGAAAATAGATTTACTTAAGAATTTTAGATCACGTAAAGAAGTATTAGATTCTATAAATAATATATTTAATAAAGTTATGAACCTAGATATAGGTGGTGCGGATTATATTAAATCTCATCAAATGGTATTTGGTAATACTAATTATTTAATTGATGATATAAATAATTTAACTATATTAAATTATGAAGAAGGTGATTATACTAAGGAAGAAGCTGAAATATTTATAACAGCTAATGATATAAAGAATAAAATAAAAAATAAATATCAAGTAATGGATAAAGAATCTTTTAATATGCGTGATATTACTTATAGTGATATATGTATTATTATGGATCGTAATACAGAGTTTTTAAAATATAAACAGATATTTGAGTATTTAAATATACCTTTAGTTATGTATAAAGATGAAGTATTATCAGATGGAATAGATATAATTCTTATAAAAAACATAATTAATATTATTATTAAAATATATAATAAATGTTTTGATAAAGAATTTAGATATTATATAGTAAGTGTAGCTAGGAGTTATTTATTTAGTTATACCGATCAAGAAATATTTGATCTATTTAAAGATAATAAATTATTTAATAATATTATATTTGATAAGTGTAATAATATTAGTAAAAAGATTGATAGTATTAATAATTTAGAATTAATAAATATGATAGTAGATGAGTTTAAATTTTATGAAAGAACTACTTTAGTAGGTAATATGAATGATACTATAGTAAGAATTTATTATTTATCTAATATAGCTTCTAATCTAGATTCTTTAGGATATTCAGTAATTAATTTTTTATCTTATTTAAATAATATAGACAAAACAGAAATAAAATATTCACTAAATACTGATAGTGGTGATAGTGTAAAAATTATGAATATTCATAAATCTAAAGGATTAGAGTTTCCAGTTTGTTATTATACGGGTATGCATAAACCATTTAATATTAGTGATTTAAAAGAATTAATGTTTTATTATGATAAATATGGAATGATTATACCTTTTTATAAGGATAATTTAAATGATACTTTTGTAAAAGAATTAGTTAAATATGACTATATAAAAGAAGAAATATCAGAAAAAATTAGATTGTTTTATGTAGGGCTAACTAGAGCCCGTGAGAAAATGATAATAGTAACAAGTCTTAAATATAATGAAGAGACGTTTAATGATCTTATTAAAATGAAATATAGGTCATTTAAAGATATTCTAAATTCAATATATAGTGTTATAGAGCCATATATTTTAAATGTAGATGTAATGGTTGATAAAAATTATAAAGATATTGTAAATAAGGATATAAATAAATATCTACTTGATGTAGATGATAAAATTATAGATAGAAATATTAATATAGAATATAAAATAATGGAAAATTCTAAGTTTTCAAAATCAATAAAAGAAGTAATAAGTAAAGAAGAACAAAAAAATATTAATTTAGGATTAAAAATACATTCTATACTGGAAAATATTGATTTTAAAAATCCTAATTATGATAATATAGATAATAATTATATACCATTTATAAAGAGCTTTTTAAATAGTGAAATAATGAGTAATTTAGATTGTAATATATATAAAGAGTATGAGTTTAAATATGAATTAGATAATGTTATATACCATGGGTTTATAGATTTGATGATGGAATATCCCGATTATATTAATATAATTGATTATAAATTAAAAAATACTAATTCAAAAGAATATATAAAACAGTTAAATGGTTATAAAGATTATATAAAGAATCTAACTAATAAAAAAGTATATATATATCTTTATTCTATAATAGATAGAAAAATAGTTAGCTTGATTGACAATGAATAATTATGTTGGTAAAATATTTATATAAAGGTAAGGTGTATATGAAAAATGTATATGAAAAAAGCGTTTACATTAATAGAAATGTTAGCAATATTACTTATTTTAGCAATCCTTTCGTTAATTTTAATTCCAGCTATACAAAATACACTAAAGAATGCAAAAAATGATACATATAATGCTCAAGTAAAGGTAATTAAAGATGCAGCTGAAAGTTATTTTATGAATTCTAATTATGTTGTAAATGATAATGAAAAAAAGGTTATTTATATAAGTGATATTGTTAAATCTGGATATTTAGATTCAAAAAAAATTATTAATCCGATTGATGAAAAAGAAATGACAGGATGTATTTTGATAAGTACTTATAGTAATCAGTATCATTATAAATATTTACCTTCGTTAGAAGATTGTCAAAAATATAGTAATATTAATGAATAAAAATAAACTTCCTATTCATAATAAGAATAGGAGGTTTTATTATGGAAAAAACTAAATATCACGATTTAGTTAGTAAGAATATGCCTAAAGAAAATAAAGTGTTGAATTGTTTTATAAGTTTTTTTATAGGTGGTATTATGGGAGTGATAGGTCAGTTATTAATAGATTTTTATTCTACTAATTTAAATGTTTCAACTAAAGAAGCAACTACTTTTATGATAGTTACATTAGTATTTATAGGATGCCTCTTTACCGCTTTAGGATTTTTTGATAAATGGGTTAAATTTGCTAAATGTGGACTTATTATTCCAATTACTGGTTTTGCCCACGCTATGATGAGTTCCGCATTAGAATATAGAAGGGAAGGATTAGTAACTGGTCTTGGTGCTAATATGTTTAAACTTGCCGGTTCTGTAATTGTATTTGGAGTTGTTAGTGCATATATATTTGGAATACTTAGGATAATTATAATAGGAGGATAAAATGACATTTAATTATAAAAATGTATACCTAGATGAGACATCTACTATTGCTGGTATTTATGAAGCAGAAGGCCCACTTAAAGATTATTATGATAAGTGTTATAAAGATTTTTATTTTAATGAAAAAACATTTGAATTAGCTGAAATAAAATTAATGAATGAAAGTATCGAAATTTTACTTGATAAATCTAAGAAAAAAAGTACAGATATTGATATACATATATCAGGAGATTTATTAAATCAAATAACATCTAGTAGTTATACAGCAGCAAAAAAGCAAATACCTTTTATCGGAATATATGCAGCATGTTCTACAAGTACTTTAGGGTTAATAATTGCATCTAATATGATTAATGCAAGGCAAGTAAAAAATGCAATTGTATCAGTATCATCACATAATTGTACAAGTGAAAAACAGTTTAGACAACCAGTAGAATATGGGGGACCTAAGCCTAAAAGATCCACCTTTACAGTAACAGGGGCTGCAAGCGCATTATTAATAAATAAACCTACAAATATAAAAATTACATCTGGAACGCTAGGTACAGTAGTAGATTTAGGAATTAAAGATCCATTTAATATGGGAGCAGTAATGGCTCCAGCAGCAGCTAAAACAATATATACTCATCTTTTAAATACAAAAACTAAGCCAAGTGATTATGATATGATTCTAACAGGGGATCTTGGAGTATATGGTAAGAAAATATTAAAGGAATATATGCAAAAAGAATATAATATTGAACTTGGTAATCTACAAGATAGTGCCTGCATGATATATGAAATAGATAAGCAAGAGGTTAATGCTGGTGGAAGTGGCCCTGCCTGTTTGCCACTTGTTACATATGGTTATATTTTAGATAAAATGAAAAAAAAGAGATTAAAAAAAGTTCTTTTAGTCGCAACAGGAGCACTTTTAAGCCAAGCATTAGTAAATGAGAAGCAAACAATTCCTGCAATAAGTCATGCTGTATGCTTGGAGGTGTGTGAATGATTTATTTAAATTCTTTTATATTCTGTGGGATAATCTGTTTAATAGGACAAATAATTTTAGATAATACTAAATTAACTCCAGGACATATTACGACTATATTTGTAGTAATTGGGACATTTTTAGATGCATTCAATATATATGATAAGTTTGTACTTTATTGTGGTGGAGGAGCACTTGTTCCAATTACATCATTTGGACATTCCTTAATGCATGGAGCATTCGCAAGCTACCAGTCTGTAGGAATTATGGGACTTTTTGTTGGTATGTTTGATTTAACATCTCCAGGTATTGTTGGCGCAATTATTTTTTCATTTATACTATCATTAATATTTAAACCACAAAATTAAATACTTATTTTAGTATTTTTTTTTTATTTATTTAATAAAATAGTATTGGTGATAATATGCATTTTAATGGCATTAAATCATATATATTAGATAACGAATTTAAGATTGTTATACTAAATAATAAAATAAATATTGCTAATTATTTAAAAATGGGACATTTTGATAATAACAAAGTAATTATTAGATATATAAAAAAAGATAAAGAAAAAAGTTTAATTATAAATGGTAAAGATTTAATAGTATCAAAATTAAAAATAAAAGAGGTTTTAATAGAAGGAATTTTTTATAATATAGAATTCAGGTGATATTATCTCATATTTTAAAAATAAAATATCATTAAATGTAAAAGGGAAAAATATAAATAATTTTATATATAAGATGTATAAATTAAATATAGATCTTTTAGATATTAAATATATTAATAATGAAGAAGTAATTATAAAAATATATTATTATGATTTAGATAGATTAATGGATAATAAAACAATATATGAAATAATCTATTTAAAAAAAGAAGGGTTAATAAAAATAAAAGAATCTATATTAAATTATAAATATATTATTATATTTATAATAATTAGTTTATCTTTAATATATTTTTTAAGTAATTTAATATTTTATGTAGAAATTGTAACAAACGATAAATTAATGCAAAATAAAATAAGTAATTATTTAAGTGAAAAAGGAATTAAAAAGTATTATTTTAAAAAAAGTTATAAAGATATATTAAAAATAAAAAAGGATATACTAGAAAAATATAAAAATGAGATTGATTGGATAGAAATAGAATTAAAAGGAAGTAAATATATTATCAGATATGAACCAAGAGTAATAACTGATATTAAAAATGATAATAAATATCAAAATATTATTTCTACTAAGAATGCAATAATACATAGTATGAATATTAAAAATGGTCAAATTATAAAAAATAGAAATGAATATGTAAAAAAAGGTGATGTTATAGTTAGTGGATATATTTACACTAATGATAAAATAAATGATACTGTAAAAGCAGAAGGTAGTGTATATGGAGAGACATTTTATAAAGTAAGGATAAAATATCCTTTAAAATATAAGAATATTGTTAAGACAAATGATAAAAATAAAGTTTTAACATTTAAATTTTTAAATAATAACATTTATTTTTTTGATTTAAAAAAATATAAAGATTATGATTATAAAGATATTAAACTTTTATCTAACAATATATTACCTATATCACTTGTAATACGTGAAAAACAAAGGATAAAAATATATGAGGAGGATAATAATTATAAAGAAGCAATAAAAAAGGCTGTAAAGAGTGCTAAGGATGAAATATTAAAGAAATTAGATGATTATGAATATATAAAGAATTATGAAGTATTAAATAGTATTAAAAATGATAATGCAGTAGAGGTAGAAATATTTTTTAGTGTAATTGAGAAAATATCTAGTTATTTACCTATTGAAGAGTATAAAGAATTAGGAAATACTAATGAATAATATAATATCTATATTAAAAGATGATTATGTAAAAATAATTCTTAGTATATTATCTTATATATTAATTAGGCTAGTAAAAAGATTTAAATTAAAAGATAAAATAAATATAAAAAAAGAAATAATAATTATCTTATTTATTATATATTTGCAACTCTTATTTAATGTAGTTACTTATCCTACTAATGAATATGGTATTAATAATTATAATTTATTTAATGAATTTAAAAGGTATAAAATAGGGAGTAGTTTATTTATAAAAAATATTATTGGTAATATAGTTTTATTTATTCCATTTGGTATGTTTTATAAATCATATTTTAATATAAGAATAATATCTTTGATAATTATTACCACGTTATATTCATTTATAATAGAAATGATTCAATTATTTATAGGCAGAGTATTTGATATAGACGATATTTTATTAAACTTAATAGGAGCAATAGTAGGGTATTATTTTAGTAAAAATGCATATATCTTAAGATAATTTATTGTTTTTTTTAAATTCACATGGTATCATAAAATGATGAAAGAAGTGATATAATGAAGAAATATTTATATAAAATGAATGATTATACGGGTAATGTTGAAATTTATAAAATTATACCCAAGCTTCGCGATATTAGCGATTTTAGAGAAAAAACTATTAATGATGATTGCATGTATGATTTAATATTAAATACAAGTGTAAATAAAGCTGATATGGCCTTAAAATATAAGATTACACCTGATAAATATAGTAGAGATTTAAAAGAAAATGAGGTAAATAATGAATATCATAAACTTTTAAAATCAAGAAATAAAGATAAAAGTAGAATTGATAATTATATTATGGATGGAATTGATGATAATAATTATCTTTATCATGTTGTTGGTAAAAAAAATTATGGACTTATTGTTCCGAAAAAAGATTATAAATTCTATTCTAAAAATAGTGAAATTATAAAAAATATTATAAAAATACCTGATGAGTTATATGTTTTAGAAAAATTGTTGCAAGGAGAATATAATAGAGTAGAAAATTATTATTTGGAAGTATTATCACCATTTTTTAATATAATTCAAGTAGGTGTAATTAGTTATCGTGATATAAAAAATGTTAGTGATGTAGGTCTTTTATCTGAACCATTAAATGATATAATGAATAAAATTGATACAACTGAAAAAGTTTTTCAAAAAATAAAAAAATAAGTAATTAACAATGTAAAAAAAATGTTATAAAATAGTGAAAAACAGCCAAATTTGACCATTTTGACCAGTAAAATAGAATGAATTTTACTAAAATAAAAAATTATAGTAAAAAAAGAGAAG
>CAMKGA010000047.1 GCA_946412015.1 uncultured Caryophanales bacterium | reverse complement strand
AACACATTTTTCGCATACTCAAAATGTGCCATAAAATGCTTAACATTATATCATTTCATATATAAATTGTAAATTAATTTTTTACTAGAATAAAAAAAACAATTTAGTATATCAAATAACCGAATAAGTAAATCAAGTGATATTTAAAAACTAATGGCAATTTATAATTATATAGAATTGAAAAATTAGCTAATAAAAAACTGTGTTAATTCTTATTTTTAAGCACTCAACACAACTTTTTTTCATATTTTTATCCTAAATTTTAATTATACATTATAAAATCTTTTTAATAACACATCATTTATATTTGTGTTATATTTTTCATTATTATCTAATCCTTTTATTTCATGATTTAAATATAATGTTTCAAAGTATTTAAAAGAAAACATATTTTTTAATCTTTCTTTAGAAAACTCTTTTAACTCATTATTACTATATTTATAAAATTTATAATTATCATTATCTTTTATAGATAATATTATAGCAAGATTTTTAATATTAATATCGTGTATATTTCTTTCAATTATATATTCAATACTAACATCTTCTAAAAATAAAGCACGTGATAAATTCTTAACATAAAAGCATTTTGGAATGTTAGTACCTTTAACCTTTTCTATAGCTTTATTTAGATATAATATTTTTTCATTAAATGATAATTCTTGTAAAATGTCTTTATTGTTATAAAATTTATCTTTTACTGATTTATATTCAATATTATATCTTTGCTTTAGATAATTATATACATTATTAATGTAACTATCAAATTCATCTTTAGAATAATCATCTTTAGTAACTATATCAAATTTCATTGCCTTTAATCCATTTTCTATAAAACATATATCAGAATCTGTCACACTTATAGTTGGATCTGCTTCAATTAAAAAATTATTGTATAAAATTTGTATTACTGGATGTCCAAGTTCATATTTATCTTCAGCTATTACTCTATAATCAGCACCAATTTCATCAAGTAATTTAGCATATAGAGCAATAAATTCATGACATACTATTGTATTATTATTTAATGTAATATTTTTTAAATTACTTATTTTATTATGAATACTTTCTTTTTCTTCTTTTAAATAATCTGCATCATTTATTGCCGTTGCATATTTTTCATCATAATCTAGGATACTACACATTTTAATATATATTAAGAAAGCTTTTTCTATATCATTAAATTTTTTAGGAATATCTTTTAATATTATATTTTTAAATTCTTCATTTACTTTTACTTTTTTTAAATATTTAGGATTATGAGAACTATTTATTATTATTTCTTTATAGTTAGCTCTTTTTATATGTTTTTTCAAATATTTATAATTAGTAATTACTGTAGAGTTAAAGCATACATCATAAAAAGGAAACATATCTATAAATGAATTTAACATATAATTAGTCTCTTTTTCATCTAAATTAATACCTAATCTATTATTATTGTAACACTCAATAAAATCATCTTTATCCATTTTAAGTTTATCAAATAAATCTTTAAAAGGATACTCTTTATATTCTTTATTATAATAATATTTAATACTATCTATTTTAGTTTCAAAGCGTTTTTGCGACATACAATTTTTTAAAAATTCATATCCTTCTTCTTCTTTAATAGTTAATTGACTATATTTTTTGTGTTCTAATACTTGATTTAAAAAACTCTTTTTATCTATTGGAATTTCATAATCTACAACTTTTCTACTAAAAGGATTATTATCATTTTTCTTTTCAAGTAATAATATACTAAAAGAGGCATAGTTTAAAAAAGCATATTTCATTTTATCATATTCACGTTCAAATAAATATGCGATTAAGCTAAGTGAATATAATCTATCTTTTTTATTGTTAAGTTTATAATATAAATCTCTATCCATATATATTTCTTTACTAAATTTTCTTTTATTTATATATTTTAGCACATAATCACTTTCTTTCTTTTTTCTTTATTTTATCTTTATTTATACTCTCTATTCTCATACCTATTTTTGTATTCATAAAGTAAAGATAATGTAACATAAGAATATTATTATTATATTCTTGATATGTTATTAAGCCTTCTTTTAATCTATTTTCATACTCAATTAATTCTTCGTTATATCTTTTTATAAGTAAATTAGATAAAGATTCTATATCAATATCAAATTCTTCAATTATTTTATCATTACATAATAAGTATGGATTTATATATATACTTAAAAGAACTTTATTTTTAAATGAATTTATATAATCAACGTTTTCTATTTCTGTAAATTCAAAATCACTTATATTTTTTATATCATTATTATTAATATAATTATCTTTTATCATATTATATAAATTTTCTTTTAAATTATTTAAATTATCTATCATATTATCCCTCTTTTTCAACTGAAATAGTATATAAAATATTTAATTGTATGTCAACCACCCTGTACTAAAGGTACAGGGCTTGTTCTGAAGCTGAAAGCTTACTATGAGAGTAAACTCTATTTTATCACTAATTTATTCCACTATTTTAAAATTCTCATCATATTCATCTTCTTGATTTTTGATATATTCCTTTATAATATTCCTTGTAACTGTACCTACACTCCTACAAAAGTATCCACTTGCCCACAAATGTCGTCCCCAATATCTCTTTCTTAATTCTTTAAATTCAATCTGTAAAGTTCTTGATGTCTTACCTTTTAATTGTTGTACAAGCTTAGACACTGACAAACTTGGTGGACAACTTACTAACAAATGAATATGTTCCTTACCTATAGAGCCTTTTATTATATTAACATTCATACTATTACAACTTTGTATTACAAGTTTTCTTGCTCTTTCTGCTATTTTTCCTACTATCACTCTATATCTGTATTTCGTTGTCCACACAATATGATATTCTATATCATATTGTACATGTGAGCTTTTTCTCATTGCAATCGCCTCTCTTTAGTTGTATATTGTACAACAATTAAAAGGCTTATGGCAATGAATTACCTCTAAATTCTTAAGAATTTACGTGCTAAAGCACGTAGCCTGAACTTATTTCCCTAATGGTCAAATTTGTTTTTATAAAATAATCTGATATAATTATGTTATGGAAGACATAATAGATGAATTTAATAGAAAAATTAATACTCTTGTAGAAAATGACCCAGTATTAGAGTATGTTGTTTATAAAACACTTGGAAATTATAATGGTACCTTTCATATTCTTTTTATGTATGAATTAAATATAAAAGGAAAATACTTAAAAAAATTATATGAAAAATGTTGTAATAATAATATATATATTTTTTTTCTAACTCTTAATATGATAGAAAAAGCAACATTTTCTATTTTTGAAATTTTTGAAAATTTAAATTTAGATGAACCAATATGTTTTGTAGACGAAATAAAAGATGAAATATTAGAACCCATGTTTTTTAATAGATTAAATGAGCATAAAGATTTTTTAAAAAAGCAAAAAAAAATATTTAAAGAAAAATTAATGACTAAATTAAATGAAAAAAGTAAGAAAATATAAAATTCTTACTTTTTATAATTTAAAAATTAAAATTTTAAATATCTTTTTATTTTATCAAGTTCTAAACCAAGTTTACTAAAATTTCCATGTCCTGGATATATTATTATATTTCTATTGTATTTAGATATTTTTTTTAGACTATTTACCATATCATTAATATTACCACCTAAATCAGTTCTACCTATACCATTTTCAAAAATAAAGTCTCCAACAAACATAATATTATCTTCTTTAAAATACAGGCAAATAGAATCATCAGTATGTCCAGGAGTATTTATTACCTCGAATGTAAACTTACCTATTTTATTTATTCCTTCTTTTAGATTATTATAATCATATATATTATCAAAATAATTTAGTGCGCCAATATGATCAAAGTGATTGTGTGTAACAATTACTCCAATAACATTTTTATTCTTTATAACTTTTTTTATTTTATCGTATTCATCTCCTGGATCTATTACTATAACATTATTATCAATTGACAATATATAACAATTAGTTTGTAAGATTCCTACTTTTACAACTTCAAGATTCATAATCATCACCAAATATATATTTAATAATTATATCTTTTATATCACTTCTTATAGGCATAGCACATGCTAAAGGATGTCCTCCTCCACCATAAATGCTTGCAAATTCATTTATTTTAATATCTTTTATGCCTCTAAAACTTATATGATAATTTAAATTTATAATACAAGCAAAATCTATTTTATCAATGTATTTTTCACAAATATAATGACCTAGTTCACTTCTATATTGTTCTGCAAATACAAAACCAATATTATAGTTTCTAATTCTTTTTATAACTACTTTATCTAACATATAGTCTAGGTATTCTTGTTTTTTTATATTTAATCTATCTAATATTACTTTTTCTAATTCAGTATAATAAAATTTATTATTATCTTTTAAAAACTTTGTATAATTATCTATAAAATAATCTTTTCCAAAGAAAGCAAATAAATTATTTAAATCTAAAGCAATATCTTTTAAATCATTAAATTGCCAAGTATCACACTGTCTTACTAGTTCAACAAATAGTTTTACACTTTCTTTTTTTAAAATATCACTATTATATTTACTGATTAAATAATTATAATACAATGTAGTTCCACATTCTTTATGATCATTATCACTTTCCATAACTTTAGCAAACTCATAATCATTTAAAAAATATGCAGAAGCATGATGATCAAACAATTTAAATTTATCTTTATATTTACTATCTATTATTTTATCTGCAACTTCTTTAGTTACAGAAAGATCTGTAATAATTATCTCATCATATTTATCTAGATTATTATTATCTATCATATCGGTTAGATAGGCATTAATATCTCCTATATCAAATAATTTATAATCAAAATCTATATTAATTAAATTAGTTAATATAACAGGTGTTATTCCATCTAAATCTGCTATATGGCTTAATAATAATATCATATTTTTTCTCCTTCTAATATTTTTTTTACAGGCCCATATGTTTTACGATATCCTTCAATTAGCCCATATTTATTTAATGCATCATAATGTCCTCTTGTAGGATATCCTTTATGTTTTTTAAATCCATACATAGGATATTTATTATCTAAATCTATCATCATATGATCACGTGTTACTTTAGCTATTACTGATGCAGCCGCAATACTAATACTTAAAAGATCTCCTTTTATAATAGGTTCTACTATAATATCCATATCTATTGGCATAGCATCTGTTAATATATAATCTACATTTATTTTTTTTCTTACCTCATTAATAGCAATAACCATAGCTTTTTTACTTGCTTCATATATATTAATTCTATCTATTTCATCGGCATCTACTATACCTATACCATAAACTGTATTATCAAGAATATATTTATACATCTCTTCTCTTTTTTTCTCAGTTAATTTTTTCGAATCTGTAAGTCCATCTAGTTTAAAATCATCTGGTATATAGCAACAAGCAGCTACTACTGGACCAATTAATGGGCCACGTCCTGCTTCATCACAACCAACAATTATTTTATAACCTTTTTCTTTAGCAATTCTTTCATACTTATAATTATCTATTGCTTCTATCTCACTTTTTTTCATATTCACCTACTTGTTATTATTACAAATCTATCTAAATTATTTAGATCTTTCTTTACATAAACATTAATATTATCTAAATAAATACTTGCATACTCTTTTATTTTTTTTGCTTGAGTAGAACCTATTTCAAAGGCAATTATAAACTTATCATTTAAATTCTTTTTACAATTTTTAAGTATTTCTTCATAATAATATAATCCATTATTATCTGCATATAAAGCACTATGTGGTTCATTATTCTTAACTATATCCATAATCTCTTCATCATAACTTATATATGGTGGATTAGAAACTATTACATCATATTTACCATCTACATTGTTTAAAATATCGCTTTTAAAAATATTTATATCTACATTATTTATCTTAGCATTATATTTAGCTACATCAATAGCACTATCTGATATATCTATGGCTGATACATTACAAGAACAATTTTTCTTTAATGTAATAGCTATACATCCGCTACCTGTACCTATATCTAGAATATCTACTTTTTTATTAAATATATCATTTATATATTCTATTGTTAATTCAACTAATTGTTCTGTTTCAAATCTAGGAATTAATACATTTTTATTTACTTTAAATATAGAACCATAAAAATCTACTTCTCCTACTATATATTGTACTGGAATACCCTTGTCTAATAGTTTATATGCATCATTTATATCTCCTTTATAATATTTTTTTAAATATTCTATATCAGTCATTTAATACCCCCATACTATATTTTAAAGCAAGCACTTTAAATACTGCTTTATCTATTATATCTATACTAATCTCATTATTATTATAGGCATTTAATATATCATTAAAACTTGTTTTATAATCAGTTATGATAAGTAAATTATTCCCTGCATTTACGGCTTCTACATTAGGATTTGATACATATTTTTTTATTGCATCCATATCTAGGTCATCAGTCATTATAACTCCTGTAAATTTTAAATCATCTCTTAATATATTATGAACCTTACTGGATAATGAAGCAGGAATACTATCCATAACCTCAACTATATTATGTGAAACTAATATTGTTGGAACTTTTGCATTAATTCCAGCAATAAATGGTTTAAAGTCATTTTCTACAAAAGTATTATAATCTCTTTTATCTACTGCAACACCGGTATGTGTATCTATGTTATTACCATATCCTGGAAAATGTTTTAAACAAGATGCCATATTATTTTTATTATATTCTTCTACTACGTTTTTAATATATAAACTAGTATTAGTAGCATCACTTCCAAAGGTTCTATCATAAATAAAATCTTCTTTATTTTCAGATATATCTGCAACTGGCGCTAAATTTAGATTAATACCAATACTTTTAAGTAGTTCTGATTTTTCTAATGTGTCAGAAATAATACCATCCATACCATATTTATTATAAATATCTTGTGGTGATTCAAATGGAGTATTTCTAAAGTTTTTATATCTACTTACCCTAACTACACTTCCGCCTTCTTCATCTACAGCAATTAAAAGAGGTATTTTAGATATACTTTGGTATCTTATAATGTCATTTTTAACCTCATCTTTCGTCTTATCTTTAAAATCATTAGCAAACATTATAAAACCAGAAACATTATAATCATTTATAATACTATCTACATTATTATAATCCATTCTAACAAGTAACATCTGTCCTATTTTTTCTTCTATAGTCATAGTTTTAAACTTATTATAAGCTTTATCATAATAATCTTTAAATATTCCATTATCCTGATAAATACTCGGAATATTACTTACAACCTCTTTTTCTTTTTTTTCTGTTTTATTTTTAATATCATTACTTAATTTGTTACTGTTACAACCCACTAATAAAAATATAATTAAAAATATAGCTATATACCTTTTCATAATTATCACCTTATTTTGATTATACTAAATATTATAGTTTTTTAAAGATATTTACATAAAAAGAGCTTTATTAGCTCTTAAATCTTGCATTTTCAAATAATGATAATATTTTCTTTTTTTCTTTAACATTTATAATGGTTTCATTGTATTTATTTACACATGCATTATAGTTAATAACGTTAACTCCATTAAAATTAGTATTTTCATTATATATTACTTTATTTATATCTATTGTAATATCACTTTTAACTCCTTCAAAAGATGCATCATTTATATTACATCCATCAAAAGAACCGACTACATTAGCATCTTTAAAATTAACTCCACTTAAATCTTTATCAGTAATATTTTGTGGATTAATTACTGCATTAATTGAATTGGTAAAATCAGAATGCTTAATACAACAATTATCAAAATTATCAGTAAATAAAATTCTACCAAATTTAACATAGCTTAAATCTTTGTCTTTTACTTTTTTAGGATTTAATATTGTAGATATAAAAGTTCCGTTATGAAAACTAGTTTTACAATCAGCTAAATTCGCATGATGAATAGTAACTCCATCTAATTCATTTTCATTATTATATCCTATATAAGCTTGTCCAAAGTCTACATATGAACAATTCTTATTCTCAACATGACTTGGATATATTGTAACATCACCTTTTACTCCTCTAAAAGAAGCACCAATTATTTTTTTGTTATGAACTTCTCCTCTAATTATTGAACCATCCATATAATCCGTACTAATAAGTGCAGTATCTTGAAAATTACTATATGAAATATCTTTATTGCAGAATCCTAAATCAATTTTTAGATTACTACTACCTTTAAAATTTGTATTATAAATTTTACCAGTAAATGTACAGTCATCAAACTTAACACCATCAAAGTTCATATTAGAAACATCTATTTTATCAATTGGGACTCTGTCATAGTAAAACCAATTTAAATTCCAAGTTTTATCTATTTTATCACTAGACCAAATCTTCATTAATTTTACAAAATCTTCTGTAAGTTCTAATCCAAATTCTACAACATTTTCATAGTTAAGTCTCTTAAATAAATCTAAATAAATTTCACTATTTTCTCCATTTATTAATTCGCATATATCGTCATTTAATCTTTTTCTAATTCCATTCATACAATCAAATGATATTTCTTTAAATAATATCTCTTCCATTATATCTTCACTAAATTTTACACTATAGTATTCTTTATCTTTTAAATAACTAAATAATTCTCTTAGTGCAATTTCTCTATTATGTTTAATATACTTTAATAAATTTTTTTCACTATTCTTCATAAAACCCTCCACATATTAATTATAATCAAATAATACAAAAATGTAAAGAAAAACAAGAAAATTATTCTCCTTTTAATTTTCTTGTTTGATCTTCAGTAATTAGTGCTTCTATAATTTCATCCATCGCACCTTCCATAACTCTATCTAATTGTTTAGTAGTAAATCCAATACGATGATCAGTTACTCTATTTTGTGGATAGTTATATGTTCTTATTTTTTCACTACGATCTCCTGTACCAATTTTACTTCTTCTTTCAACGCCCATTTTTTCTTCTTGTTCTTTCATTTTTAAATCATAAAGTCTTGTTTGCATTATCTTAATGGCTTTTTCTTTATTTTTTATCTGTGATCTTTCAGTTTGTGAATAAACTATTGTTCCTGTTGGAATATGAGTAAGTCTAACAGCAGAATCTGTTGTATTAACACCTTGTCCACCACAACCAGATGAACGAGTAATATCAATTCTAATTTCACTCATATCGAGTTTATAATCAAACTCTTCAGCTTCAGGCATTGCCAGTACTGTTGCAGTTGAAGTATGTACCCTACCTTGTGTTTCAGTAGCTGGTACTCTTTGTACACGATGAGCGCCACTTTCATATTTTAATTTTGAATAAACATTATCACCTTTAATTAAAAATTCTATTTGTGAATAACCACCAGCTTCTCCAGCTTCTTCATTGTATACTTCTACCTTCCAACCTTGTTTTTCAGCATACTTAGTATACATTCTATATAGATCTCCCGCAAATATATTAGCTTCATCCCCACCAGCAGCTCCACGAATCTCAATTACAACATTCTTACCATCATTAGGATCCTTTGGTAAAAGCATTATTTCAATACTCTTAAGTAATTTTTCTTTTTGCTCTTCTAATTCTTTTATTTCTTCTTTAACCATTTCACCCAATTCAGGATCATCTATAACCATCTTATCTGATTCAATATCAGCATCAATCTTCTTTAATTTTTGATAAGCATCATATGGTTCTTTTAATTCTGCTAATTCTTTATTAAGTTCTAATGTTTTTTTGATATCACTAAGTACATCAGGATTCATTAATTCTTTATTTATATCGTTATACTTCTTATCGATAGCCTCTAACCTTTCTATCATAGTATCTTCCTTTCGAACATAATGATTATACTATAAATATAATCTTTTTTCAAATGATTATTCAATTTAATAAAAAAATAGTTGAGAGTTTTCTCAACTATTTTAAATAACTAGTTTTCTAAAGCTGATTTTTTAATTGTTATAACTGGGCGGATTCCTCCTATACTATTTTAAGGATAACAAAAAACAAAGAAAAAGACAATATTTATCTCTAAATTGTTAATTGAAATAGTAAATTGCAGTTATATATATGAAACCGCAATTTAGTCTTTCACTAGTTTTTAGTCAAGGGCTAGACGTAAGTCTAGTTCATCT
>CAMKGA010000046.1 GCA_946412015.1 uncultured Caryophanales bacterium | reverse complement strand
TCCTTTATATATATAATAACACAAAAAACGCATAATTTCTCATGCGTTTATCCTGTAAATATTATGGTATCTATTGCAATTTAAAGATAAATATTATATACTTAAAATGTATAGTATGAGAGGAGAATTATATGAAAATTACATTAGAAAATCTATACTTAATTGAGGGAGATAGTAAAACAAAAGCAATTGCTTCAGTACTTGTCGATGATTGTTTTAAAGTAACTGGTATTAGAGTAAAAGAAGGGGAGAATGGACTATTTTTATCTATGCCAAATAGAAAAGCTAAAGATGGAACTAATAGAGATATAGTCTATCCAATCAATTCAGAAACAAGACAATTATTTAATGATGCAATTTTACCTGAATATGAAAAACAAACAAAATAGTGTTTGTTTTTTTCATAATTGTTTTTTTTATACATATAGTGTATGGGAGGCAAATAATGGATAAAGAAATAACATCAGCAAATCATACAGTAAATATAATTAAGAGATCTAGTATTAATATTAGTGGAGTTAAAAAAATAGAAAACTTTAATGATAAAGAATTCTTGCTAGAAACAATAATGGGTGAACTATGCATAAGTGGTATGAATTTAGAAATAATAAAATTGGATACATATCAAGGAGATGTTTCTATTAAAGGAAAAATTGATAGTATAGTTTATAAAATAGATAAAAATAAAAAAAATAAAGAAGAAAGTGTTTTTAGTAAGTTATTTAAATGATTGAACTGAATATACAAATTAAATTAGTAATTTTTTCTTTAATATATGGTTTTTTATTTTCAATTTTTTTAGATGTTTTGTATCCAATAATAAAAAAACAAAAGAAAATAATAAAAATTTTTTTATCATTCTTATTAGTAATGTTTATGGCTATTATATATTTTATTGCAATAGATAAAATAGGGTATGTATTATTTCATATTTATTCTATACTTGCAATTATAGTTGGGTTTGTAACATATGATATTATGATTAGCTTGATTGCAAAAAAATATAAAAGATGATAAAATTAATATGGTGATGATATGGCTGCAGCAAAGAAAATATCAAAATCTACAAAAAGGAGATTACGTATATTTGGTATTTTATCAATTGTATGTATTTTTTATTTTTTATTTTGTTTGGGATACGAAATATATCAAGTGCGTAAATTAGAGAGTGAAAAGATAGAATTAAAGCAAAAATATAATGAATTAAAAAAAGATGCAAAAAAATTACAACTTCAAATAGATGAATTAAATGATCCTGAATATCTTGCTAAATACGCAAGAGAAAATTATTCGTATTCAAAAGAAGGAGAATATATAATAAAGTTAAAAGAAGAAAATGAAAAAATAAATAAAGTAAATAATCAAATAAATACAAATTATATCGTTATTGGGCTTAGTGCTTTTGTTACATTAATATTTTTAATACTTATTTTTAAAAGTAGAAAGAAAAATAAATAAAGAGTCTAAATATAGGCTCTTTAATTGCATTTTATAGACTAAAATGTTAAGATAAATAAGAAAGTGTGATATTATGAAAAATAAAGTTATAAGAATAATATGTTATATAATTTTAGTATGTTTATTTATTATTTTAATTATTTCATTAAAAAATATAATAGAGTGGTTTAATGATAATAATAAAACAAAAGAAATTATTAATAAAATTGAAAAAAATACTAATTTAGTACCTGTAGAAGAAGATAAAAGAATGATGTATGTAGACCTTACTGATTTAAAAAGTATTAATTCTGATACCATTGGATATATAAAAGTAAATAATACTAATATAGATTATCCAATTGTTAAGACTACTAATAATAGTTTTTATTTAGATCATTCTTTTGATAAAACATATAATAAAGCAGGCTGGGTTTTTATGGATTATAGAAATAATATTAATTATTTTGATACTAATACAATCTTGTATGCTCATGGAAGATTGGACAATACTATGTTTGGAAGTTTAAGAAATGTTATCAAAGAAAGTTGGTATACTAATAATGATAATTATATAATTAAATATTCTGATTTTAAATCAAGTAGTTTATGGCAGGTGTTTAGTGTATATAAAATATTAGAAACAGATGATTATTTAGACATTAATTTTAATACAGCTAATGATAATAATCAATTTATTAATTTAATAAAAAATAGAAGTATTTATAATTTTAATACAGAAGTTAATGCTAATGATAAGATTCTTACATTATCTAGTTGTTATGATGATAAAAATAGAGTAGTATTACACGCTAAATTGATAAAATATGTAGAAAAATAGTTTTATGTTTGACACTATATATAAGTAATGATATGATATAGAAAATAAGGAGGGAATATATGAGTATATATGATATAAAGATAAAAAACAGAATGAATGAACAAGTTTCTTTATCAAATTTTAAGGATAAAGTACTACTAATTGTAAATACAGCAACAGGATGTGGTTTTACACCACAATATAAAGGATTAGAAGAATTATATGAATTATATCACGATAAAGGATTTGAAATTTTAGATTTTCCTTGTAATCAATTTGGGCATCAAGCTCCAGGTAGTGATGATGAGATTCATGATTTTTGTCAAGCAAAATATCAAACTAAATTTGATCAATTTTCTAAGATAGATGTGAATGGTGATAATGAACATCCATTATATAAATTTTTAAAAGAAAAAATGCCAAAAGAAGAAATAAAGGGATTAAAGAATAAAATGGCTATGAAGGCTATTAGTAAAATAAGTAAGACTGCAAAAAAAGATAGTGATATTAAATGGAATTTTACAAAATTTTTAGTTGATAAAAATGGTGAGGTTGTAAAGAGATATGATCCTACTAGTGATCCTATTTCATTTAAGAAAGATATTGAAGAATTATTAAAATAAAGGAGGAATTTATGAGTGTTGTTGAAATAAATGAAAATGAATTTGATAAAGAAGTTATTAAAGAAAAAAAGATAGTATTAGTTGATTTTTATGCTAATTGGTGTGGACCTTGTAAAATGTTAAGACCAATATTAGAAGAAGTAGCAAACAATAATGAAAATGTAAAGATTGTATCTATAAATGTAGATGATGCAGATAGTTTAGCTATGTCATATGGAATTTCTTCTATACCATGTTTAATTAAATTTAAAGATGGGAAAGAGTTAGAAAGAAGTATAGGATTTAAACCAAAAGAAGAAATAGAAAAAATAATTGGTGATTAATATGTATGATATAATTATAATTGGTGCGGGACCTGCGGGACTTACTGCTGCTATATATATAGCTCGTGCTAGAAAAAAAGTGCTTGTTTTAGAAGCCTCAGCTTATGGTGGACAAATTATTAATACTTTAAACATTGATAATTATCCAGCAGTTCCTCATATAGATGGTTATACTTTTGCTACAAATGTTTATAATCAAGCAAAAGAACTTGGTGCAGAGATAAAATTTGAAAAAGTTATTGATATAGAAAATAATGAAATAAAGAAAGTTATTACATCTAATAATGAATATGAAGCAAAGGCAATTATAATTGCAACAGGCTGCGGAATTAAAAAATTAAATATTGATAATGAAGATAAATTTCAAGGTAGAGGAATATCATATTGTGCTACGTGTGATGGGGCATTTTATAAAGGTAAAGAAGTAGGAATAGTTGGTGGTGGAAACACTGCGCTTGAAGATGCTTTATATTTATCTGATATTGCTTCAAAAGTATATTTAATACATAGAAGAGATTCATTTAGAGGTGAAGATAGATATTATGAAAAGTTAAAAACAAAAGATAATGTTGAATTTATATTTAATAGTAATGTTACTAAATTGTTTGGAGATGAATCTCTTGAGTCTATAGAGGTAACTAATAATGACAATGAAAAAAAAATTATTACTTTATCTGGCCTTTTTGTTGCAATTGGGCGTATTCCCGAAAATGCAAATTTTTCTAAGTTAATAGATATTAATCAATCAGGATATGTAAATGCAGATGAAAGTTGTAAAACAAATGTAGAAGGAATTTTTGTTGCCGGAGATTGTCGTGTGAAAAGTTTACGTCAGTTAGTTACTGCTACTTCTGATGGTGCCGTTGCAGCAACTGAAGCAATTAAATATATAAATAAAAACAAATAAAAGAAAAAGCGTTAGACTTTTTCTTTTTATTTAAAATGATCATAATATCTATACATACTATGTACATTTATATCTTTTTTCTTTGATCCATCATAAAATACATATGTTGAAATTAAAGTTGCTCCATTTTTTTCTACAAATTCTTTTACTTTATCTCTTGTTCTACCTAAATAAAAACTGTCATCAATAAATACAATTTTATTATCTTTAATATCAATGTTTAAATCTGCTTCTATATTATGTTTTCTAAGTGAACCGTTTAAAGTAATAATTATATTATATAAATAATTATTAATACAAAATTCTTTTAAAGCATATCCAAATTTTCCACTTACAATAATATAGTCAAAATCTTCATTATTTAGAACCTTATTTATAATTAAATTCATTAAAGAACTATCATTTCTAAGTTTTTCATCAATAGCATCAAAAAATTTGGAGCCACCAATATGTTCTAACAAACAATCATTTACAATACTTTCTATTTTCATATTCCTCCAAAGCAAGTAATATTTTATACAAAAAAAAATAAATGTCAATAAAAAAATTTGCAAAAGCAAATTTAAAAATTAAAATCAGCACCTTCAGTTCCAATTTCATTTCCATCAAAGTAAGGTTTTGTTTTATAACCTTTTATTAACGCAACAAAGTTTGATGGAAGATTTTTTACTAGTTTATTATAGTCAGTAATTATATCGTTATAATATTTTCTTAAAGCAACAATCTCTGATTCAGATTCAAATAGATTTATATCTATTTTTAAATATTCTTCGTTTGTTTTTAATTTTTCATATTTTTCTTTATATGTATTAAATTCATTTATTGCCTCATATAATTGACGATCTAATTCAAAATTTGTAATTTTTTTACTTTTTAGCTTACTAATTAATTCTAATACATTTTCTTCATCAGTATTGCTTTTAATGATTCCTATTGATTTGTTTAGTAAATCAAATCTTTTTCTTAGAACAGAATCAATACTTTCCTCTGCTTCATTAATTCTAATTATAAAATCTTGAAAATGATTATATGTTGTAACAAATACAACTAAGCAAACTGAAACAGTTATTAATATTAATAATACAATTATTAAAGTTACCATACCATCACCCTAATACAATTGTATCAAAAATAAAAAAAAAATCAATAATATTTCAATTTAATTTTAAAGTATGATATAATTAAGTATAATTAGGAGGATATATGAAAGTAAAATATCATGGGGAAGAAATAATTTTAGATCCTTTAGAGGATGATGCATATAGTCTTGATAATAATGATGATTTAAATGATAATTTAGAAAATACTATTGAAATACCAATTGATGATATTAAAAATACTATAAAAATTAAACCAATAAATTTAGATGATACTATAGAATTAGATGGAGAATAATATGCTAGAAAGATATGAGCGAATTGATCAATTTTTAAAATTTTGGAGAGATATTTGTCTTGAAAATAGTGATATTTATATTCATAAAGATGATATTTATAGTAAATTAATAAGACTTGGTGTTGATTATGAAAAAGATTATAATGTAGATTTAAAAGATATGTTTGATAGATGGATTAAATATTATGATAATAATCCTAACATAATGGTTTTTAATAGCCCAAATTGGCAGTATTTTTGTCAATTTAAATCAAGAGACAATAAAGCATCTCAATCAACTAATCATATAAAAATATATATTCCACTTGACTCTGAACATATAGAAAAAGGCGCTATAGAGTTGTTTAATTTTATAGCAGTAAATAACATTTCACATGTATCGAAAATTGGAAAAAGAATAAGATTTGATGATATAGTAATTAGAGTTGCCGATGAATTTGACGCTAAAAAAATATTGGATTTTGTTAAAAATAATGAATATATACAAGAAGGTCTATTAAAACCTAATCCTTTTGCTTTTAGTCATGATGGTATTGCGCTTGCTTGTGATGGTAGAATCTCATGTAATAATGTAATTTCTCATTTAATTAATGCTTATATTGTAGAAAAAAGGAAAAGTAATTTAAATGAAATAGGTTTTAATGATTTCTATAATTTCGTTATAGATATCTATAATAAAGAATTTAATTTTAATCAGGATAATATTTTTAGACAATTAATGATGCAAATAAGATATAGGAATGATTATATTGAGAATAGACAAAATTATAAAGAAGTGTTTGAACTTATATTAAGTAGTATTAATCGTAATTTTACATTAAATGATTATTTTTCATTCTTTAATGAATGTATGAATAATAATATAAAGAATAAATCTAATCAAATTGTATTAAGTAAGGATGAAGTAGATAGATTATTATTAAGGGCAGTAACTACTATTGAAAAAGCAGGGTATAATGTTTATAAACAGCTTCAAGCATATGTAGACAGCAATGATAATTCAATGATAACTAGAAAAGATGGATTAAGAGAAGAATTAATAGCAAAAAATTTTAGAGAGAATTTAATAAGAGAATTAAATGGAATAAGTGTTTCTAGGTATATTCAAAATTTAACAGGTTATAATTTAGAAAATAATGACGATGATTTTGTTGAAAATAATGACGATGATTTTGTTGAAAATAATGACGATGATTTTAATAATACAAATGATAATAAAATGTCTTTAGATTTTATTAATATAACAAAAAGTAAGTATGGTTATAGTGTTGCAATAAGACTGTTAAAACAATATTTAGAAACTGGTAAGGAAGAAAATGTTACTAGAAGTAATAATTTAAGAAATATTATATTGAGTAGTAATTATAGAAATAGATTATTAAAAAAATTAGCTCAAAATCAAATTAATATATCAAATTATATTTCTGGGATTCAAAAATTCTTTAATGACGATATTTTATTTGAATCATTAAAGTCAACATATTTAAAATATGAAAATAATGAAAGAAATGGTAAAGCTCAAATATTTTTTGCACTTAAACGTATACTAAATGATAATAATTATGATGCAGTAACTAATAGTGAATTTGCAAGAGAAAATATAAAAATGCTAACAAGAGAAATGATTATGGAAATTTTGATAAAAAATGCTAACTATAATTATAAAAATAATTATTCTATTCAAGAAATTGATTATTTAGTTATAAATTATATTAATTATGTTGAACATATAATTGAAGATTACAAGAAGAATAATGTTTTATAAATTAGTTTAATTATTATAGAAAAAGTGACAATTATATGATATAATTTAACTGGTGATAAAATGAAAGTTAGTGTTGGTGTTTCTAATAGACATGTTCATTTAAAAAAAACAGATTTAGAAAAGTTGTTTGGAAAAGGTTATGAATTAGAAAATATTGGTGATTTAAATCAACCTGGACAGTTTAAATCTTCCTCATTGGTAACCATTAAGACCAAAAAGAGTGAGATTAATAAAGTAAGAGTGTTAGGACCAATTCGTGACTATACACAAATAGAAATATCAAAAACAGATTCATATAAATTGGGATTAAATCCTCCTGTTAGAAATTCTGGAGATTTGTCTGATAGCGAAAAAATAATTATAGTAGGACCTAAAGGTGAAATTGAAACAGATGGTTGTATAATTGCGACAAGACATATCCATATTTTGAAAGAACAAATGAAACTTTATAATTTGGTTGGAAAAGAAAAAGTAAATGTTTTAATATCTGGTGAAAAGGGAGGAATTATTAGTGATGTATATCTAAAAGTTGCTCCAAATTCATTTTTTGAACTTCATCTTGATACAGATGATGCTAATGCTCATTTATTAAAATCAGGGGATATTGTAGAAATATTGGAGGATTAACATGAAAAAAAATTTTGTTTTTGTTATATTTACTTTGTTAATGTTTTTTTCATTTTCTTTATTTATAAGTGCAGCAGAAACTACTTGTAGTAAAATTACAGATTCTTCTGAATGTGCTTCAAGTACTCAGGATGGAAGTGCTTGTGAATGGGATGCTGAGGACAATAAATGTAAAAGAACATATCCAGATGCACTTAATTGTTCAGGTTTTAAAACTGAAAAATCATGTATGAATGGAAAAACAAAAGAGAATGGTAATTTTGGTTGTAACTGGAATAAACAATATGAGTTTTGTAGTGCATCAGGTCTTGTTTATTTATCCTGTGGTAGTGGAGATGAAGTTGCATACGATATTCCTGTAATAGTTCCAAGATTAATGTCATATTTTATTGTTGTTTTGAAAACCGTGACTCCTATTGTTTTAATTTTTATGTCAATGATACAACTTATTAAAGCGATAGGATCACAAAATGAAGATGAAATGAAAAAAGCAAGAAGTTCTCTTGTAAAGAAATTAATTGCTGCAGTACTTATTTTCTTTGTTATATCAATTGTTCAATTTGTTGTAAAACAAGTAGCAGATGATTCAGAACAATCTAGCCTTGAAGCTTGCATGAATTGTTTTATAAATAATGATTGTGATGGTGCATTATATTATACTGATGGTTATGGTAATTGCTTTGGCGCTAGTGATAAAAGTCAGCTTGAAAACTGTCCTGTAGAACATTACTAATATTGACAAAAATGTATTATTATGATAATATTTATTGCGTCTTAGGACGCTTTTTTTGTAGGTGATAGAATGATACTTATAATTCCAGATAATTATAATCAGATTATTGAAAATGTAAATATGTATGATGGGCTAATACTAAGTATTGATAAATATAGTGTAAATGTAAGATATCAAGTTAGTTTAGATGAAATAAAGCAAATATGTAAAGAATTTAATAATAAAGAAATATTTGTTTCAATAAATAAAAATATTGAAAATGATGAACTTTCTGACATTGAAAATATACTAATGGAATTGAATAAATGTAATATTAAGGGTGTTTTATATAGTGACGTTAGTATTGTTACATATAAAAATAAATTAAATTATGATTTAGTATGGGCTCAAGAACATTTAGTTACAAATTATGAAACAATTAATTATTGGAATCAGTTTGGAGTAAATTATGCATATATATCGCAAGATATAACTAAAGATGAAATAATTGATATAAAGAAAAATACTAGGGTTAAACTTTTTTGTAATTTATTTGGTTATACATCAATGTTTGTATCAAAAAGGCATATAGTAAAAAATTATTTAAATAAATTTTCTATTGATAATAAAAATGACTTATTCTATTTAAAAAAAGAAGGGAAAATTTATCCTATTATTGATAAAGGTTATACATCTGCTTTTTCTAATAATATATTTAATGGAATAAAAGAGTTTTATAATATAAAACCAAGCTATTATGTATGTAATGGATTTTTGATAGATAATACAAAATTTTCTAAAATATTATCTTTAATAGGTAATATAAATGTAAATAATGTCGACAAAATTTATAATGATGTAAATAAAATGTTTGATAACATAGATACCGGATTTTTATATAATGAAACTATTAGTAAGGTGAAAAAATGAGAGTTGAGTTACTTGCTCCTGCAGGAGATTTAGAAAGATTAAAAGTTTCTATTGATTATGGTGCTGATGCTGTATATATAGGGTATCAGGAGCTTAGTTTACGTGCTAATGCAATTAATTTTACATATGATGAGATTAAAGAAGCTGTAAAATATGCTCACGATAGAAATAGAAAAATATATGTAACAGTAAATATAGTACTTCATCATAAGGAATTATCTATGATTGATGATTCTATTAAAAAATTAAGTGAAATAGGTGTTGATGCATTAATTATAAGTGATCCTGCAATTTTTAAATATGCAAAAAAATATAATATGGAGATACATTTATCAACTCAAGCATCTACTATGAATTATAAAGCAGCTGAATTTTTTAAAAACCAAGGTGTTAAAAGAGTTGTTCTTGCTCGTGAATGTAAGAAAGAAGATATAAAAAAGATTATATCTACTGGTATTGATGTAGAAACATTTATACATGGTGCTATGTGTGCAGGAATTAGTGGTAGATGTGTAATGTCAAATGTATTTACCAATAGAGATGCTAATAGAGGTGGATGTAGCCAAATCTGTAGATGGGATTTTGATCTTTTAGATAAAGATGGATTGAATATAACTCAAGATATGCCATTTACATTTTGTAGTAAAGATTTGTCAATGTTAGAATATATTGATGATATGATTAAACTTGGAATTAAGTCATTTAAGATAGAAGGAAGAATGCGTTCTAGTTATTATCTTGCAACTATTGTGTCTATTTATAGAAAAGTAATTGATAATTGTTTGAAACATAATAAGAATAAAGCATATACTATAAAAGATAAACAAATTTTAGATAATTGCTCTAATAGAGATTCTATAGCTCAATTTTATAATGGAGTTTATGATTATACTTGTAGTTATTATAATGGAAGAGTAGAAGTATCAAATCAAGATTTTTTAGGAATAGTATTAGAATATGATAGTAAAAATAAACTAGCTACAATTGAACAGAGAAATTATTTTAAAAAAGGTGATATCGTAGAAATATTTTCATCAAACCACGATACTTTAGAATTTAAAATAGACAAAATATATGATGAGGATAATAATATAATAGAGGTTGTTCGTCATCCTAAACAGGTTGTAAAAGTATATTTAGATAAAACTGTATCTAAAGGGGACTTTATGCGTATAAAAAGGAATTGACAAACATGATAAAATGTAGTATTATTTGGTAAGTTTGAATAATGTAAATTCAAGCAATTTAAAAAATGAGAGGTGAAATTATGTCAAATAAAAAGGAAATATATGTAACTGTTGATGGTTTAAATAAAATGAAACAAGAATTAGAAGAATTAATTCAAGTAAAAAGACCTGAGGTTATAAAAGCATTAAAGGAAGCTCGTGCTTTAGGAGATTTATCAGAGAATGCTGAATACGATGCAGCTCGTCAAGAACAAGCACAAGTAGAAGCTCGTATAAAAGAATTAGAAACTATGATTGAAAAAGCTGTTGTAATAGAAAATGTAAACACTGAAGTTGTTTCAATAGGAACAACTGTTACTATTGAATATATTGATGATGATGAAAAGGAAGATTATTCGATAGTAGGAGTAAAAGAAGCAGATCCATTTAATAATAAGATATCAAACGAATCACCAATTGCTCGTGCAATTTTAGGTAAAAAAATAGGTGATACTGTTTCTGTTGAAAGTCCTAATGGAACTTATGATGTAAAAATAGTTGCTATTAATGCATAACGATTATTAAAATTACGCAATAACTCTTGCGTTTTTTTTTTTTTGTACTAAATAACTACATTATGGCCTGAGTTTTAACATTAGTTATATAAAGACTAATATATATGTTTCAAATAAAGTATAGGAAAAAGCATAATATGGAAATTTGATTTATTCAAATAAGTATATATAATAAAACTCGTTTTTTGAAAAGGAG
>CAMKGA010000045.1 GCA_946412015.1 uncultured Caryophanales bacterium | reverse complement strand
TTGATAAATAATCGAAAAAATATCAATAAATACTTGACTTTATCTAAAGAGGTATATATGATAGAAAAGGTTAATCCGTCACATCCCGATAAAATAGCGGACAGAATTGCAGGAGCCATTGTAGATTTGGCATATAAAAAGGAAGATAATCCAAAAATAGCAGTAGAGGTTTTAATAGGGCATAATGAGTGTAATGTTATTGTTGAAACTAATGTAATTATAGCATATGAAGAAATTGATAAAATAGTAAAAAGGATCTCTAAAAGTAATGATATAAAAGGAAATTATAAAATAGTACCGCAAGATATTAATTTAGCTTCTAATCAGAATGATTGTGTTAAATGTGGTGATAATGGAATATTTAAAGGTGTTCCTTTAACAGAAGAACAAAAAGAAATATCCAAAAGGGCAAGAAGAATATACAGCAAGTATCCGTATGATGGAAAATATATATTAACTTATGATAAATTTATAATTTGTCAAAGTAATGCCAAAGAAGAAGATTTAAGAAATATGTATCCTAATGCTGTGATAAATCCTTTGGGGTATTGGACAGGAGGAATAAATGTAGATAGTGGAGCTACAAATAGAAAACTAGGTAGTGATATGGGAGATTCAATAACAGGAGGAGGTTTGCACGGAAAAGATTTATCAAAAGCTGATGTAACATTAAATATATATGCATTTAAAAAAGCGCAAGAAACAAAAAAAGAGGTAAAACTTTGTTGTGCTATAGGTGATAAATATATAGATAATAGATTATATAAAGATATAGTGGATGAAGTAAAATTATATATAAATAAACTAGGTGGATTTGAAAAATTTGCAGAATGGGGTTTATTTTAATATAAAAATAATAATTGCTTGTATAATATATTTAAAAATAATATAATTTATGATATAATTTATTTAGATACACAAGGTATCTTACGTTAGGAGGAATAATTATGAAAAAAGCTGGAAAGATTGCTTTAGGTGTTGGTGGAGCACTTGCTGCCGGAGCTGCAGCAGCAGGAGTTATCTATGCAAAAAATAGAAAGAAAGCAGAAAAGGTAAATAAAGAAGAAACTTCATCAGAAAAAAAAGAAAAAGAGGCTAAATAACTCTTTTCTTTTAGTAAGGATGGTATATTATGAGTAAAATAAAACAATTATTAAATAGCGATGATACAGTGTTAGTTTTTGATATAGATGGTGTACTAGCACTTTTAGAATTTGGAGAATATAACCATTATGATTTAGATGATGATGACTGGGAGAAAGCAACTAACGATGGTATAAGTTATTATGATGAATTAAAAGTTTCTAAAAGAATGCAAGAATTTCTAAAAAATAAAAATATGAACAATATATATGTTATAACAACATCAGCAAATATTAACGAATCAGAAATAAAAAAAGAATATGTTAATAAATATTATAATATAAAAAAAGAAAATGTTTATTATGTTTTAAATAATAAAAATAAAATTGATAAATTAAAAATAATAAAAGATAAATATCCTGCTTTAGAAGACTATAAAATAGTAATGATAGATGATACAGTTGGAGTATTAAATAATATAATGGACAATACAAATTTTTCAACAGTACATATAAGTTCTTTTTTAGACATATAGAGGTAATTATGAAAATTATAAATAATAGATTAAATAGTGAATTAAATTTAAGAATAGAAAATGATTTTCCAATTAAGGGGGTTAATTTTATCGATATTACACCACTTATAATGGATAAAAAAAAATTTAATAAAATAATCAATCATTTTGTAAATGAATTAAAAAGTAAAAATATTGATTATATAGTTGCACCAGAGGCTAGAGGCTTTTTATTTGCATCCGCAATTGCATATAAGCTAGATATTGGAATAATTCCAGTTAGAAAAAAAGGAAAGCTTCCACCTAGTTATGTTGAGGCAAGCTTTAATTATGAAAAAGAATATGGTAAAGATATATTAGAATTGCCAAAATTAATTGACGATAATTATCAAGATAAGAAATTTTACATAATTGATGATATATATGCAACCGGAAATACTATTAGTGCAATAAAAAATGAAATTATTAACTTAGGTGGTACAGTAGTAGGAGTAGGAGCAATTATAAATATAGTAGAATTAAATGATAATAAAGACTTATATTCATTAGTAAATGTTAATGAATAATTGTATAAAAAAATGTGCACAAACAAGCATGTTTTTTTTTGTATTTTTATTGACAAAAAGCACTAAATATGCTAGTATATGCGGCTATAGGGGAGAAATGAGCTATGAAAAATAAAAATAATGCTATAGTTCCAAATGAACAGGAAAATAATATTATGTCATTAGAACAGTTAACAGCAAAGTATAATATTGAAAGAGTAGACTTTGATGATCCGGGTTCTATAATAACATATGGAAATAAACCAAAAGATGATATTTCAAATATTTTAATTAGTACATCAAAAATGAACATTAAAGAAGCAGAAAAAAAATTAGATGATACTATGGTTACTAAGATACATTCATTTGATAGAGAACTTGATGAAAGAGATAAAAAAGCAGCAAAAAAGGATTTACCTATTGTTGCGGGAGCAAAGAATTTTCTTACAAAATTAGGAGTAAAAAAGTTTGAAAACGAAAAGAAAGCAAATACATATCAAGCTAGATATCAAGAGTATTGTGACAATATTGAAGAAGTTTGTAAAATTGTTGATGAACAAATGCAATCATCAATTGCAAATATTAACTTAAGAAGAAATATTGTATTAGAAATAAATCCATATATAGAACAATTAGAAGCATATATTACTGTTGGTGAGATGGACTATGATAACTACATAAATGAAATAAATAATTTAAAACAACAAGAGCAAACTGAGGATGTACAATATGAAATACAATATCGTAGTCAACTTGCTGAGGTTTTTAATGATAAATTAGATAAAATGAGAAAAGTGTTAAGTGCTTATAAGCAACAAAAACAAGTTTATAGAATGCAACAAAATAATGAGACAATAATAGTATTACAACAAATATCTTATATTCAAGATCAAAAGCCTATATTAATTGCTCAAGGTAGTGGTATGATTTTTAATCGTATGCAAGAAGCATTAGCTAAAGATTTAAAAGTATTAAATGATGCAACAAATCAAGCATATCAAAATAATGCTCAAGATTTAGTACAAAATACACAAACAATAGTAGATCTTGCAGTTAATGGTGGTTTAACATCTGAATCACTACAAGTATTACAAAATGCAATAAAACAAGGAGATCAAATACTTGTAGATGGTAGAAAGAGATTACAAGATAGAATAGAATCCGATAAAAAAGTTTTAAAAAACATTACTGAAGAGTTAGAAAAATATAATGATTCATTAGAGCACTTAGATGGTATTATTCAAGGAATTAATGGAGATAAATCTGCAGTTAAGAAATTAGGTAAGAGAAATGGCCTTAACAGATTCCAAAATTAATGAAATAAAAAACATAAATCTAATTTATGTTTTTTCGGTAGATAGTATTTTTAATGATAAAACAAACAAGTATATTGGAATAAAAATTGTATATGGTAATAATCAAATTATTGAAACAGATTATACAGATTTTAAATTTCAAGATTTAGTAAAAAGAGTAATAAATATATATAATACAGAAAAAGATAAAAGACATATAATTCTTTTAGGTGCTTTAACAAAAGAAATAATGAGTGATTTATCTTTTGATATTTTAAAAGACAAAGAAGAAAAACAAGAACAAATTCCGTATTTTGCTACTTGTGATAAAAATATAAATAGATATATGCCGTATGTAGAAGATATTATATATTTTATAGTAGATAAAATATTAAAATATAATACTTTTAATATTAGAAATATTAGTGGATATAATCATAAATATATGATTAATTATGAAATTGCAGGTAATATAGAAAGTACTGGAATGATTATATATATTAAAAATGGTAAACTATATTTTGAAATTGGAATAATTAATGGCTTAAAAAATAATATATCAGGTATTATAGAAGAAAAAAGTGGATTAATATCAACTAAATTTAATTATAATGAATTTAATGGTTATATAAAATATGATGCAATGAATAACTATTTAGAGAAACATATAGATATAGATAAAAAAGTGTATTTTCACGATGACAATCCATATAAAATATCTGATGAAGAATATAAAATAATTGATTATTATCTTTCTACTTTTAATTTTGATAAGAGTTCTAATATATTAAAAGTAAACGATAAATTATTTTTAATTAACACTGTAGAAAAAATGAATGAATCTAATCAATTATTATATAAAAATAAAAATATTAGTGTATTTTTGTCAAAAAATGAAATAAGAATTACTGAAATAAATAAAGAAGGATTTTCAAAATACGAGGGATTAGTTAATGTTGAGCTAGATGAAAATGTTCGTGAAGTAATAATTAGAAAAATGCAAATAGAAGGCAGTAATGTTATTCTTATTGAAGAGAATAAAAACAATAACTTTAATTATGAAATAATTTTTAAAGATATTGATTTAATTAATTCATATGATATGAACGAAAGAGAAAAAGTTAAGGTAAAAACAATGTCAGATATAAAAAAATATATAAGAAAGAGAGCGGATTAGTATGGGACTTTTTAGAAAAAATAATGATCCTAATAGTTTAGATTATTATCTTTCTAAGTCAGAAGAATATGATTATTATTATGAATCAGATGATACAATAGATTTAGATTATTATAAGAGAATTTTTAATAATGAAAAAGCATTAGGATATTCTTTATTAGAAATAGCAAAAAATAAGTTTAGAATTAGTGAGTCATTAGATATAATGGCCTCAGTTTATAATGACATAGTAAAAGAAGGATTAGTTAAAGAAATTAATTTATATATGAAGATAATAAATTTTCTAAATCAAAATGTAAAAATTAATGATAATTTTATATGGAGCTTAAAATATTATCAAAATTTATCTAATGCATTTAATGAAAAAGAACTAGTTTTAGAAACATATAATAATATAAAAAATATTCTAGATTTAGATAATTTAACAGTAAACAATGAAGAAAACTTGTTAAAATTGATTAATTATCCTGCCATAGCACGAAGATATTACGTAGATGATAGAGCTGTATTATCATCATTTATCACTTTGCTAAGTACTGATGGAATAAGAGATTATTTATACGCTGATATAGATATAAGCCCAGTAATAGAAAAAAGAATTAATGAAGATAAAAAACAAATTGGTATTTATGATATAGATCAACATGAATTATCTGAAATGAATTATAAAATGGAACAATTAAATCAATCAGCAGAAAATTTAAAAACTTTAACAAACGAAGCAACAAACTTAATATTTGCAATTCAATCTGAAACAAAAAGATCAAAAGATGAAATAATCTCTCTTAAAATGAATGAGCTAAAAAGATTTCAAACAGAAATAAATAAGCGAATTCAAAAATTTCATGAAGACTATAATAAGCTGTTATTAGATGAAAAAGAAAATTTATCTAGTAAAACAGGAGAATTATTTTCACAACTTGATTTAGAATTTAGTAAGAAAGAAAGTCAAATTCAAGCATTCTTTAAAGAATTAAGTACAAGAACTACAATTGAAATTAATAGACTTAATCGAGCTACAACAACAGAAATGAAGAAATTTGATGAACATGTTAGTAATAATGAAACTGTTAAGAAAGTAATAGATCAATCAAGAGAAAACGATGAATTTGTTGCTGGATTAAAATTTGTAGGGGAACAAGTAAAAGAACAAGGTATTGCGCAAATGTCGATAAATAGTAATGTTGGGTCAAATATATATATTCCAACTATTACTAATCCTATAGATGAAAGAGTTGTTGATAATAAAGTAAATTACTTTTTCAATGAGAAAATACCTTTTACACAAAGATATGAGCAACTTTTAAAAATTAAAGAAGAAAAAGAAAAAAATGGCGAGATATATCATGAAATGTTTGATGATGTAATAAAATTTATAATGCAAGGAAAAACTCCTTATATGTATGGCCCTTCAGGTTGTGGCAAAACATATATGATAGAAAATCAAATATCCGAATTGCTTGGTATTAATGTAGTAACTAATGGTTATGTTATGTATGAACAAGATATTATTGGGTACACAAATTCTGCAACAGGAGGATATGTTCCAGGCAATTTTTATAGGTGTTATAAATATGGAGATATTATATTTTTTGATGAATTAGATAACAGTATTGCTAATGCTGCTGTTGTATTAAATAGGTTTTTAGGTTCAGGGAATAAATCATATACATTTCCAGATGGTATTATAACTAAAAGAAATCCTAATTTTAGAATTGTTACATCAGGAAATACAAATGGTGCTGGAAGGACAATTGCACATAATACTAGACAAAAAATGGACGAATCAGTTATGCAAAGATTAGAACCTATAGAAGTAAACTATGACAATAGGGTAGAAAAAAAGATCTTAACTAATTATCCAGAGTGGTATAATTTTGCTGTTAATTTTAGAAAAGCCATAGAATCTATTCCAACAGCATCAGCAGAAAAGAATACAGTAGGGACATTTACTACAAGAGATGCACAAGATTTAAAAGAGTTTTTAGATAACGATTCATTTAATTTATCTAAACTACTTCAATACAAATTTATTCAAACAAAGGATATAGATACATTAAATAATTTGATTTATAAGATGGATAATATGAAATTTACCAATAGTTCAAATGAAATTTATTCTCAATTTAAGCAAATGGTGAAGGCAAAGAATTAATATGAATTTAGATATAAGTAAAAAAAGTGGGAAAACGGTTTATAATGTTGTATTTTCAAGTATTACAGATTTATATAACTATATATCTAATAATCCTGAGGTAAATAGAGGAGTATTTAAAGAATTATCATCGAATAAAAAAGATAAAGAGTTCTATGGAGAGGGACTCACAAAATCAATGAATTATTTATTAGGTGGTTATAAGAAAGATTTTGATAACTTTTTAGAATCAGTTGAAGTTTTAAGGGATGCATCATTAGACTATTCTGATAATAGAAAATTAATAAAGGGAATATATGGAGGAGTTCCCCTTGCTTCACTAGTTGCAGCAGGAATTCCTGAATGTATGATTAGATATGATAGAAGAAAAGAAGCAAAAGTAAGAAATGTATATTTTTCTTTAAGTTATAATTGTAGAACAGTAACAGAGCAGATAAAAAATAGGGGACTTGCTATGTTATATATCCTAGATGCTCTTGAAAAGAATGGCGATATAATAAATTTTAAGGCAAATGAAATAAGTAAATTTGAATCTGAAATTGTAAATATAGAAGTAGTACTAAAAAAAGGCGGAGATCCATTTCTAAATATATAAAAATGTTACTTCCCATTTGTAGGCAAGGAATTTTTAAGAAGAATATTATTCCGTGTATTAGAAAGTTTACCTTTGAAAGAGCAAGGATGGCAAAGCACTTATGGAATGGTAATGAATGATGAAGAAATAAGAAAATTTCTGAATTTAAAGAAAGAAGATTTATTAATACCTGAACCAAGAGAAATTGGTATTCGAGGAAATAATATATATGAAGATACACTAAAAATGATAGAGTATCTAAATTTAACATCAGAGTTTGATGTTGAAAAAGTAAAAAAGTTAGAAAGAAACAAGACAAGATAGTCTTGTTTTAATATTCCATTGCAAAAATATTATAAATAGTTTATAATAAATGTATAGTTTTAAATGAAAGAAGGAATAATATGGATAATAAAAGTGTATTCTCTATAAAGAATATAGGAATAATTATTATATCAGTAGTTTCACTTGCAGTATTAATTTTTGGTTTTGTAAAAGCAACATCAGGAAATAATAAAAACACAAAAGCATCAGGTTCTATTATAAGTGAGTTTAATGAAAAGATGAAAAGTAAAACTAAGCAAGTAATTTATTTTGGTAGTGCAACTTGCGGATATTGTAAATTACAAACTCCAATTATGAAACAGTTAAAAAGTGATTACAAATTATCATACTATTATATAGATGCATCTAAATTAAATAGTAAAGATAAAGATAAAATATTAAAAGCATTAGAGATTGAAGGTTCAACTCCAACTATAGCAATTGTAAAAAATAATAAAATAATTGATGTTAATGTAGGATATATGGAAGGAAAAGAAGCAGTTGAATTCTTTAAGAAAAATAAACTTTTAGAAGATGATGCAACATATAAGCCTGAAGAAAATTTAACTGATATTAGTTTTGATGATTATAAAAATTTAGTTGGACAAGATAGTAAAAATGTAATAGTAATAGGGCAAACTACATGTAGTCATTGTATTGCAGTAAAACCTGTATTAAATAGAATTGCTGGAAATAATAATATTACAATCAATTATTTAAATTTAACTAAAATGACACAAGAAGAACAAAAAGAATTAATTGAAAATCTGAAAAGTATTGGCTATGAAGATGCTGATAATTTAGGTACTCCATTAACACTAATTGTTCAAAATAATAAAATAGAAGGAACTATAGAAGGAGAAAATCCACCTAGCTATTTTACAAGAGAATTTAAAAAGTATGGTGTTATATCACAATAGGAGAATATAATGAGTAATATATATGAAAAAGCTAAAGAATTTAAAAAGAAATATCCGTTAACTATATCTTGGCGTTTAAAAAAACATAGTACTGTTATAGATAAACATTTAGCTGAAGGTGAAGAGGTTATATATGTTTTTGAAGGACAAAGAAGTATGTTTTTATGGGACTTCTTTTCTACATATATTGTTGTTCTAACAAATAAGCGTATATTAGTTGCTGAACGTAGACTAATATTTGGATATTATTTTATATCAATCACTCCTGAAATGTTTAATGATTTATCTGTTCAGTCTGGACTAATATGGGGAAAAGTTTTTATAGATACAATAAAAGAATTAGTAACTATTACTAAGATAGATAAAAGAGCCCTTGCTGAAATTCAAAATAGTGTAAGTAATTATATGATGGAAGAAAAAAGAAAAGTTATAAAAATAGAAAAAAATAGTTATGATATGTAACTATTTTTAATTTTTATATTGACTTTTAAATTTATTTTTAGTATTATTTTAATTGGTACATTTTATTCCCAGTTTAATGAGTTGTGGGAAGACTCATTGATTGTAGGAGAAAGGATTAAATTATGAAAAATACATTTATGCAAAGAAAAGAAGATGTAGTGCGTAATTGGTATGTAATTGATGCAGAAGGAATTTCTTTAGGTAGACTTGCTGCTAAAGTTGCAACAGTTCTTCGCGGAAAACATAAACCAACATACACACCACATATTGATTGTGGAGATTTTGTTATAATAGTTAATGCTGAAAAAGTTAATTTAACAGGTAATAAATTAGATGAAAAGATTTATTATAACCATAGTGGATATACAGGAGGATTAAGAGAAAGAACTGCTCGTGAAATGAAAGAAAAATATCCTGTAGAAATGGTTGAAAGAGCTATAAAAGGAATGCTTCCTCATAATAGATTAGGTCGTCAAATGTCAAAAAAATTATTTGTATACGCTGGTAGTGAACATCCACATATGGCACAAAAACCAGTTGTTATGGAAGTTAAATAGGAGGAAATATGGCAAAAGTATTTACTGCAACAGGAAGAAGAAAATCATCAGTTGCTCAAGTTAAAATGACTGCAGGAACTGGAAAAATAACAATTAATGGTAGAGATGTAAGAGAATTCATGCCACATGAAACTAATGTAATGGATTTAATGCAACCATTAGTTGCAACAAACAACGAAAAGACATTTGATATTGAAGTAAAAGTTACTGGTGGTGGTGCTAGTGGACAAACTGGTGCTATTAGACTTGGTATTACTAGATGTTTATTAAAATATGACGAAGCAAACGAAGGAAATGATGATAGCTATAGAAAAATCTTAAAAAGAGCTGGTTTTGTTACAAGAGATCCAAGAAGTAAAGAACGTAAGAAACCAGGATTAAAAGCAGCACGTCGTGCTCCACAATTCTCAAAGAGATAAAAAAGCTTTTTGGAAAGTCCGTATTTACGGGCTTTTTTTGATGCATAAATATAGGAAAATGGCACTTTTTTGAGGCCGTAGGCTACAAGTAGGCTACAAAAGCCCCACAAACCCACATAAATAAAGGGACGCTAATTTACTAAGAGATAGGAAATACCTATTCAATATGTTTTTAAAAGTCCGTATTTATTGGCTTTTTTGCATGTCTAAAAAATTGGTTTTTGAATGTTTCTAGCGTCGTAGGCTATAGGTAGCTACAAAAAACAAAAAATATATGATATAATTAACAGAGAAGGTAATAATAATGAGTTTAAAAATGTATAATTCCGCAAATAATTATTTTAATAAATTTATTAATGATAATTTTGATATCAATGATGACAAAGTATCTCACAAAGTAAAACATACCTATCATGTTGTTAATAACGCCAAATATATATGTGAAAAGTTAAATTTAGATAGTCTAAATACTGATATAGCGATGGTAATCGCACTTTTACATGATATTGGAAGATTTACTCAAGCAAAGGAAATGAAAACGTTAAGAGAAGATATAGCTAATTATGACCATGCAACTTTAGGAGTAAAATTATTATTTGAACAAAATGAAATAAGAAAATTTGTAAGTAGTAATGAATATGACGATATTATTAAAAAGGCTATTGGTAATCATAGTAAATATTTTCTTGATGAGAGTGGACTGAATGATATAGAACTATTGCATTGTAAAATTATAAGAGATGCTGATAAAATTGATAGTTATAGAGCAAAAACTGTTGTTGACATATATACAATGGCAAATATATATCCTGAAGATATAGAAAACTCAACAATAACAGAAAAAATTTATAATGATTTTATGAATGAAAAAACAATACTTAGTAAAGATAGAAAAACAGGTATTGATATATGGATATCATATATTGCATTTTTGTTTGGACTGGAATTTAAATGTAGTTATGAATTAATAAAAGAAAAAGATTATGTTAATAAATTATTTGATAGATTTAATTATAAATTAGAAAATAAAAAGATGAATATATTAAGGGAGAAGGCAATAGGATACTTAGAATCTAAAATAAATAAAAGATAAAAATTATTTAGATTATCAAGATATACACAATATTTTGTGTGTAGCCAACAAGTAGACAACAATGCATTACTCTTCCCTTGATTTTGCAAGGTTATCAATTTACAAAGAGATAGAAAAGCTTTTTGGAAAGTCCGTATTTACGGGCTTTTTTTGGTGTCTAAATATAGGAAAATGGAACTTTTTAGAGACCGTAGGCTACAAAGTCTTCGCAAACTCTTTATTTATCTTAGGCTAGTAGAACTAGCTAGGTGAATAAAATAATAGTTTTTGTGATATAATTAATGAAAGAGGTGGTTCTATAAAGGATATCTTATTACAACTTTTAAATGAATATTTAACATTATTTCCAGATGAAGAGGAAAGACAAAGGAATTTGATAAGTTTCTTACAAAATCATTCATCTAATGAGATAGTAGATTGGAATAATTTTGATGGACATGTGGTTTCTGGAGGTTTTATATATTCCAAGGAAGATAACAAATTTTTAGTTTTATATCATAATGATTTGAAAATGTTTTTATATCCGGGTGGTCATGTTAATGGTGATGATAAAGATATATTATTTGCTGCTAGAAGAGAAATATTTGAAGAAACAGGATTGAAAGGTTTAGAACAATTAGTACTATTGGGTAATAATCTAGTTCCTATTGATATTGATACACATCTAATTGGGTATAATAAAAGGTTAAATTTACCAGAGCACTATCATTTTGATTTTCGTTATTTATTTATAGTTGACAGAATTTCTGACATAAAGATTGATAATAAGGAATTATCTGATTTCAAATGGATAAGTATAGATAAATTAAGTAATGATCCAATTTATGGAGCGGTTGCTTCTAAATTAAAAAAGTTTTTATTTGAAAATGAAAATAAGAAGAAAATCAGGATAAACGCATGAGAAATTTTTTATAAAGTCTATTGCTTATTATTAAGCA
>CAMKGA010000044.1 GCA_946412015.1 uncultured Caryophanales bacterium | reverse complement strand
CGTTAGAACTCAGGCCATAACGTAGTTATTTAGTACAAAAAAAAAAAAAGACAAGAGTTACTTCAAAATTTATCTTAATTTATATAAAAATACTAACCATGTTTTACCTTTAATCTATTTATTATTTTCTTTTCTATTCTAGATATATAAGACTGAGAGATATTCATTATACTAGCTACTTCTTTTTGTGTATATTCTTTAGTCCCATAAAGTCCATATCTCATTATCATTATTTTTTTATCTCTTTCTTTTAAATTTTTAATCTCACTATAGAGTAATTTCTTTTCTAGTTCTTCTTCTAGGCCACGAGTTACTATATCTTCATCAGTACCAAGTATATCTTCTAGGTGTAACTCATTACCTTCTGCATCATAAGATAGACTATCTTCAAAACTAACTTCACCCTTTCTTCTTTTATTTTTCCTTAAAAACATTAGGATCTCATTATCTATACAACGGGATGCATAGGTTGCAAGCTTAATATTTTTATCTAGTTTATAAGTATTTACTCCTTTTATTAATCCTATTGTACCAACACTAACTAAATCTTCTAAATCAGTATTAGTATTTTCATATTTCTTAGCTAAAAATACAACTAATCTTAAATTGTGTTCTATAAGTTTACTTCTTGCACTTAAATCTCCTTCCATACTAAGTGTTACATATTCTATTTCTTTTTCTTTACTTAGTGGTTCTGGCAGTTTATCTGCGCTCCCAATAAAATGTACTGCCTTTAACTTAAATAAATTCTTTATAAATATTATTATTTTCTTAATCATATAATCCTCCCATATTATTATTAAGTATTACATCAACACCATCCATACCAATGTTATCAATAAGACCAACAAGTACTTTTTTTATCTCACACCCTTCAATAATAACTTTACTTGGTTTAAAACATTTAACTATACTACTACCACTAACAGTAGTGAGTGGAATAAATAAGTATTTTCTAATATTAAATATCATCTTTCTTTTATCTAATAATATGACATTACAACCTAAGTATGATAAATTATTTCCAGTATCTATATATCCAGTATAATCTATATATTTATTATTATAATAAATAGTAATATTTTTATAATTATTATAGATGTTTTTCATACTTTTAGCTTGTTTAATATATAAATATATAACTATTGGACTTACTATTAATATAAATAAAATAGATATACTAAACTTATTATTTATAAATACTAAACCTTTTCTTTTTATGCAAAATTGATCGTTTAAAAAATATAGAAATCCTCCTAAAAAAATACTTAGGATATATAAATATAATATATTTACTACTGTATATCTAAAACTGTTATATTTAAAAGCAATAAGTATCATTATAATACTTATTATAAATTTAAATAAAAATAATAATATACTATTCATAGGAACAAATAAAAAAATTATACTAAGTCCTCCTATAAAGGAAGATATTATTATTCTTTTTATACTAGCATTTCTTTTTAGTATAATAGATACACCAAGTAATAATATAAAATCAAGCATAAAATTAATAATCATGACTATATCTATATATACTTTCATGAAATCACCATAATAAGTATAATAAAAAAAGCGATACATTTATGTCGCTTTTTAATTTTAGACATTAAAAATTAAAATATAAAAACATTTAGTTTTCACTAAATGCTATTTTTCACCTTTAATTATATCAAGTGCACGATTTACTTTTAAATCATAACTAATATAATCTAAATTATTATCATATTCTTTTTTTACTTCTTCTTTAGTCATGTTATACTTTTTAGCTAATTCTTCTACTTTATTCTCTACTTCTTCATCAGTTACTTCAATTTTTTCTTCTTTAATAATTTCTTCCATAATTAAACGTTGTTTAATTCTTTTTAAAGCTTCATCTTTATATTGTTCTTTTAATTTATTTTCATCAGAATTTGTAATTTGATAGAATTGTTCCATTGAAATTCCTTGCATCATAACATGCTCTTTAAAGTGTTCAATCATATGTTCTACTTCTTCATTAACCATAGTATCAGGAACATCTAATTCTGTATTTTTAATTATTTCTTCAAATATTGCATCAACATATTTTTGATCAGCTTCAGATTCTTTACGTGTTTTAATATTTTCTTTAACTTGTTTTTCTAATGCTTCTTTTGAATCAATTCCTTCCATACCTAAATCATCAAAGAAATCTTGGTCAAGTTCAGGAAGTTTAATTTGTTTTACTTCATTTACATTTACTTTAAATACAACTGGTTGTCCTTTTAAATCAGCAACATGATAATCTTCTGGAAAAGATAATTTAACATCCTTGGAATCACCTGCTTTAAGTCCTATTAATTGATCTTCAAATCCTGGAATAAATGTATTTGATCCAATTGTAAGAGCGTAGTTTTCTCCTTTTCCACCTTCAAATGGAACACCATCTTTAAATCCTTCAAAATCAATAACAGCTATATCTCCAGATTCAATTTTTCCTTCTTTTATGATATTTTCTTTATAATCTTCTCTCATATGATTAATAGATTCTTCAATTTCTTTTTTTGTTACTGTTACTTTATCTTTCTTTACATCAAGATTTTTATATTTACCAAGTTTAACCTCTGGTTTTAAAGTTAGTGTAAATACATATTCAATATGTTTTTCATCAAGCGCTCTAATATCTAAAACAGGGCGTGCAGCAATTTGTAATGATTCATTTTCTTTAATCATTTTCTCATATGCTTTATCAACACATAATTCTGATGCTTCCATAAATAAAGATTCTACTCCATACTTCTTTATAAAAATATTTTTAGGAGCTTTTCCTTTTCTAAAACCATCAATAGTCTTAGTTGCATTAATCTTTTTAAATGCTTTATCTAATGCTTCTTCCCATTCTTTTCCTTCTATTTTTATTGATACTTCTTTTAAATTTTTATTCTTTGTCATAATTCCCTCCAACATCTATATAGTATATAATAATTTATTTCTTTAATCAAGCGTTTTTTTTAATTTTTGTATTTGCTCATCATATGAAGTACTATCAGTAATAAAGCTTCCTGAAACAATAATATCAGCATTATTACAAAGTTTAGCTGTTATATCATTTACTCCTCCATCTACTTCAATTAAATAAGCATAATTCTTTTCTTTTCTTATTTTATCTAGTTCATTTATCTTAACTGGACTATCATATATAAATTCTTGATGCCCATATCCAGGTTCAACACTCATAACAAGTACTAAATCTAAATATGGTAATATATCCATTATTTCTTCTACTTTAGTGTCTGGTTTAATTGCCATACCAGCTTTTATATTAAATGATTTAATATATTCAATAATCTCTATCTGATTATCTACTGCTTCATAATGAAATGTAATAATTACTGGGTTTATATTTTTATATAAATCAATATATTTTTTTACATCACTGACCATTAGGTGGACATCAAGAGGTGTTTTTACATCTTTGAGTAAATTTTCATATACATCATATGACATAGAATTATTACTTACAAATATGCCATCCATAACATCTATATGCATAAATGTTGTTTTGGTATCATCTAATTTTTTTATATTTTCTTCTATATCTTCTTTAATTGATAAAATTGATGTTGATATCATCTTTCCACCTCACTAATAAACTTTATATAATTATCATATCTAGATTTTAATATATTATTATTTATTTCTTTTTTTATCATACAATCATCTTCTAAATTATGCATACAATCTTTATATTTACAATACTCTCGATAATTATTAAACTCAATAAAATTATCTCTAATATCTCCTTTAGTCATGCCTATAAATGATATTTTAGAAAAACCTGGTGTATCTGCAATAAGTCCACCTAATACCTCTAATAATTCTACATGACGAGTTGTATGCTTGCCACGCCCTAGTGCATAAGAAACATCACCTGTTAATAATTCTAAAGTGCTATCCAGATTATTCAGTAAAGTCGACTTACCTGCACCGCTCTGTCCCACAAATACTGTAACTTTATCTTTAAATACTTCCTTTATAGAAAGATCAGCATATACTCTATAACCAATTTTTTTATAATAATCTAAAATCTTAAATAAATTATTTTTTTCTATTTCATCTAATAAATCTGTCTTAGATACATATATAATTGGTTCTATATTATTATATTCAATAATGCATATTAATTTATCAAGTAAATCTAATGAAAACTCTGGTATTTTATTACTCATAACAATTACAGCCTGATCAACATTAGCTATACTAGGTCTAATAAGTTCATTCTTTCTTTTTTTTATCTCAATTATATATTTGGCATTACAATCAATTAAGGCATTATCACCAACAAGTGGTGTAATGCCCATATTGCGAAATTTTCCTCTTGCTTTGCATACATATAATTTGTTATTTACATTAACTGTGTAATCATTACTAATTTGTTTTACTATTTTTCCTTCTGTCATATTATCCTACTGCATTCTGATTAGTATTTGCTTGAATTGGTGTATTAGCACAACTAAATTTAGCTTTCAAAGTCATATCAGATGTAACTTTGCTTTGAAAATTATACTCACTTCCGTTTAATTCCCAATATTTAAATTCACAGTTTTCTTTAGTTGGATTAGTATTTGGTTTTGCAACATATGAATTATATTCTAATGTCTGTTGATTAAATGTACCAGTCCCTCCATTAGCATCAAATTTAACTGTAAGCATTTTTGTTTTTGCAATTACTATTTTTAAATTATCATTGGTCTTAAGTTCACTATCTGCATCTTTACTTTGAGATATAATCTCTCCTGCTTTTTTATCAGTAGATTCTTCTTCTGTAAAAGTACAATTAATTTTATTTTCTGTACAGAATTTATCTATACTATCTTTATCATATTTACCGTTAGTAAAATCAGGATATACTGTAATTAATGTTGCATAAGTAAGTTCTATTGCATCTCCCTTTGTAAGTTTTTCACCTGCTTGAATACTTTGTTTTGTAATACTCTTTTCTTTAACTTTGCTATTTTTATCAACTTTTTCTGCAGTAATTACAACACTTATTCCTGCACTTTCTAACTCTTTTTTCACAGTATCAATATTCATACCAGTATAATCTTCTATTGCAATTTGTTTTTTACCTTTTGATATAGTTATTGTAACTGTACTTCCCTTTTTAACCTTAGCATTTTCTTTTGGGCTTACTTTAATTACAATATTTTTTTCATATTTATCACTATAATCTTTTTTCTCTTTTACTTTAAATCCATCTTCTTTTAAAATATCAATAACGTCAGACCTTTTTTCACCAACTAACTCATCAGGTATACTTATTTCTTTATTACCACTTTTTCCTACTACTACTGCAATTATAATACCAATAATAAGTACTGCAGCAATAATTCCAAGAATTAAGATAATTTTCTTAAATTTCTTATTTTCTTTAACATCCTCTACTTCTTCAGTTTCATTAATATGATTATTTAGTCTACTTAAATTTGGCATAACTTTAGTTTCTTCTAAATCATTTTCAGGATATTTATATACAATTCTTTTTTCATCTCTTCTTACTGGATCTAAACATGTTTTTAAATCTTCATACATCTCGCGAGCTGAATCATATCTATTTTTAGGATTTTTAGCACACGCCCTTAGTATTACATTTTCAACAATTTGTGGAATATCAGGTGATATTTCGCAAACTGATGGAATTGGTTCACGCATTTGCTTAATTGCAATCTCAACAGCATTTTCTCCTTTAAAAGGAAGTTTCCCTGTTAGAAGTTCAAACATTAAAATACCTAGAGAATATATATCACTTTTAATAGTAGAACCACTACCATTTGCTTGTTCTGGTGGCAGATAATGAACTGATCCCATTACTGAATTAGTTTGTGTAAGTTCATTATTATTAAGTGCCATGGCAATACCAAAATCAGTAATCTTAACACGTCCATCTTCTAAAATCATAACATTTTGTGGTTTAATATCTCTATGAATTATATAGCTATCATGCGCACAAGATACAGCAGATGTAAGTTGTAACATAATATCAATTACCTCTTCTACTGTAAGTACTCCACGTTTTTTTATTAAGCTTTTAAGTGTTTTACCATTAATATATTCCATTACAATAAAATATTTACCATTATCTTCACCAACATCATAAACTTCTACAATATTAGGATGTTTAAGTGAACTTGCTGAATTTGCTTCTCTTTGAAATCTACGGACAAATTTTTCATCCTCAGCAAGATCTCCTCTTAATATTTTAACTGCAACTTCACGTTCTAAAATTGTATCATAAGCTAAATATACATTAGCCATTCCACCTTCGCCAATTGATTTAATTATCTTATAGCGCTCATCGATTAATTGTCCTTTTATTATCATAAATTATCCTCCTTATTTAAATAGGCAATCGATATATTGTCGCTACCCCCTCTATTATTTGCCTTAAATACCAATTTGTCTAATTTTTCTTCTATTGATGTGTTACTATTAAGTATTTTTTCAATAGTATTATCATCAAGCATATTTGTAAGACCATCACTACATAAAAATATACCATCGACACCAAGTTCAACATTAAATATATCAACCTCAACATCAACAGATGCTCCGAGTGCTCGCATAAGCACATTTTTCTTAGGATGATTTTTAGCATCCTTTTCACTTAACTCGCCAGATTTAACAAGTAAATTAACCAGTGTATGATCAACAGTTACTTTATGTAACTTTTTATTTTTTATAACATATCCAGATGAATCACCAATATTACCTATAAGTAAAAATGTTTTAGATAATATTGCTAAAACAAGTGTCGTTCCCATACCAGAACTTTCTTTATGCATAGCTACATATTTATATATTAAAGCATTAGCTTCTTTTACAATATCTTGAATCCAATTAATAGCATCTTCTTTGTTACCAACACTACTAATTTCTTTAAAACGAGTCGCAATATGATTAAGTGCAATACTAGATGCAACCTCACCATCTTTATGACCTCCCATACCGTCTGCAACAGCAAGTAGAATCTCACCAGATGCGTTTTCTACAATATTTACACTATCTTCATTACGCTCTCGCACTTTACCAGGATCGGTTATATATAAATATCTCATAATCCCTCCTCATAATTAGCTCTAAGTTGTCCACAAGCAGCTTTTACTTTACTACCAAACTCTCTTCTAATTGTAACATTTATATTATTTTTTTTCAATACATCATAGAAATCTAATATTTTCTTTTTACTACTTTTTTTAAACTCAATATGACTTGTTTCGTTATATGGTATTAAATTTACATAACAATTAATTCCTTTTAATAATTTACTTAATTCAATCGCACATTCACAAGAATCATTAACATTATCAAGCATTATATATTCAAAAGTAACTCTTCTATTAGTAACTTTAATATATTCTTTTAATGCATCAATTAAATCTTCTATCTTATATGCTTTATTTATATTCATTATCTTATCTCTTATTTCATTATTTGGAGCATGAAGAGAAATAGCTAAATTAACCTGTTTATCATATTTTGTAAATTCTTTAATCTTAGGAATAATACCACAAGTAGATACTGTAATATGGCGACTTCCTAAACTAATACCATTATCATCATTAACAATATCTATAAAATTAATTACATTATCATAGTTATCAAATGGTTCACCTATTCCCATTAAAACAACGTGTGATATTCTATCATTAATATCTTCTTCTATTTTTAGTATCTGCAAAACCATTTCATACGATTCTAAATTACGAACCTTCCTAAGTCTACCCGATTCGCAAAACTTGCATCCCATATTACACCCAACCTGAGTAGATATACAAAGACTATTACCATAATCGTGATACATTAAAACGGCTTCTACTTTGTTATTATCAGATAGATTAAACAAATATTTTTTCACATCTACATCTTCATTTTTAGTAAGAATAGTTATATCATCAAAAGTAAAATTATTTTTTAAAAGACTAATAACTTCTTTACTAATATTATACATACTATCAAAGCTTTTAACTCTTTTTTTATACAGCCAATCATATACTTGCTTAGCCTTAAATTTTTTATAACCATTATTTATAAAGAAAGATTCTAAATCTTTCATACTAATTCCATATATACTTTGCATAATAAAACCTCTACTCACATTTTATCATAAATTATCATTCATTTAAATAAAAGTATTAAAAAAAGTTAAGAAATGTTCAATAAGACTAATTTAGATTTTGACAAGTAGAAATAAATAATATATAATGAATCCGGTGATTAAATGAAAATAAATTCTAAAGATGAATTAAATAAAATACTTGATATGTGTAAGGCAAAACCATATTCAGATATTAAAGAAGGTGGAAATTTTTACAAAATTAAATCGCAAGATTTTGTATTTCCTGATGGTTCTATACAAACAAGAGAATATATAGATAAGAGAAAATCTAGTGTTGTTGTTCCTGTTACTACACAAGGAAATATCTTATTTATTATACAACCAATTGCTTTATCTAATGAAGGTGTTTTACTAGAATTTCCTGCTGGATATTATGAATTTAATGAAAATGGTATTGAAGCAGGAATTAGGGAACTTGCTGAAGAAACTGGATATGTTGCTGCAAACATTATACCTCTTGGAAGTCATTATCAAGATCCAGGAAGCATTAGACAAAGTGTAGAATCATATCTAGCACTTAACTGTATTAAACTAAAAGAGCAAAAATTAGATAAAGGAGAATATATAAAATATATAGAAGTTCCTTATCAATTTGCTAAAGAATTATTTAATGATGGTTATATAATGGATTCAAATTCTTTTATTGCTTTTAGTAAAAGTTGTAATTATTTAGAAAAAGTATATAAAAAAGATATAAATAAAACTAGATAATAATTCATACTATGAAACATTATAAGTAGATAAAAAAACAAATATTGTTATTTGTTTTTTTTGATTACCTTTGTAATATTACTGTTTTCTAATTCACTTTTATATCTTTTTATTTTAATTTCATTATTTTTATTACACTCATCTCTTAGTTTTACCAATAAAGTATAAAGTTCATATCTTTTATCCTTCAAGGGATCAATTAGCGTATTTAAAAATCTTTCATACTCATTCTTTTTTACTATCTTACCATTAACTATTAAATACTTAGAGTTAGTAATTATTTTATTATGAAAAATATCCTTTATATCTACATTATTTATAGCAAGTATTTTGCTTTTATCATCTGTAAATAATATATTCGTATCGATTTTTGTGTTAATACCATTTAAATTAGAATTAATAAGATTTATATAATTGTTTGATTTCAAAAACACATTACAATTACAATCTCCAATAGAAGAATTTAATATTTTTAAATTATTATTTGAATAAAGAGCAATAGATATTTTTAAATCTTCACACTTAAATTTATTCTTAATACTAACATTATTTAATACTAATTCTTTACTAGCTAATGATAAATATGAATATGCATTTATAGTAGTATCTTCTATTATACATTCTAATGGATTATTAATAACTAATACATTACTAAAATTAGATTTTTTAATAAATACTTTACAATTATCATATCCATTTATATATAATTTTCTTTTATCTATATTAAATCCATCAATAACATATGTTATAGGCTTATATAAATCATATTTTTTTGCTAATTCTTTATTGCTATCTATACCAAAACAATTGATAATATAACATCCACCTTTAGAAATTTTTATTTTCTTTAAGTTAATGTGACAAATTAATTCAAAAAAACTTTCTTCTACTTCTCCTAAGTTATTAGTTAGTTTCTTTTTTATCTTTTCTCTTTTTTTATCAGATTTTATATTATTAAACATATAAAACCACTCCTTTTTTTGGATAGTATACCATAAATTTAAATTTAAACAAATTAAAACTATTAACACTCTGTTAATAGTTTATATAATTAATTATAATCAACATAATTAGGATTATAATCTGGATCATCTTTCCAATCAAGTGGATTATATACTGTACCTGTAAACCATACTTCACCAGAATTCTTATCTCTTATAATAAACATATATGGTTTATCAAAAGTAAGATCAATTTCTTCAACAGGAACATCATATAAGTAGTCAAATGCGCCTGCGGCACCTAAACCACCCATTGTAGTTGCAGCTGCTGCTTTAATTCCATCCTGTGTAAATTCAATATTTGCTTTATGTTTAGCATCATTTATATACATACCTTTTCCAGTAGATATTTTAGATAAATTAGCCTTAGTTGGTTCAAATACATCTGTAATACCCAATTTTTTCAAATCTTTAATTAAATCAAGATTATATTCAAATTTAAATTTTGGAATAAATCCTGTAATTTTAGTAACTACTCCATCTTTAAAGTTTTCACATTTCAATTCTTTTAAATTACCTATAATCTTATTTAGTTCTTTAGCGTCAGTCTTACTTACATATGTATCTAGATTATCCTTTAATGGCATAACAGCTACATATTGTAAAGTAGTTCCATCATATTCCTTTAAATCTTTAGCAAATGCCTTTATATTATCATCTACATATAATGAAAATTCTGTTGTTTTATCAACACTCTTATAGTTAGAATTAATCTGTGGAATATACTCATCCAAATAACTACTTATTATCTTGTTAATATGTTCATCTGATTCATCACCATTAAGTTCCCATTTATTGTTTGGATCAGCTAAATATTCTCTATATGCAATATCAACAGTTTTTCTAATATTTGCTTCCCCTAGTTCTTTTACTATATCATAATTATTTAAAGATGCAATTATTTTCATGCCAGCGGCATCTTGATTTCCATTAAATTTTTTTGGAGTAACATTAATAGGCCCTGACCAAGAAAAATTTTCATGAGCATATTTTGCTCCCCTACCTATACCATCTTTTGGTAAGAATTTATCATTCCATTCCATGTCAATACCTAATGCATTTACAAGTAAAAATCTTTGTTCTGGATCAATATCACTTAACATGTTATCTATTAATTTAAGTGTTTTTTCACTAATCCAAGAATTAACATTATCTGGAGATGAGAATGAATCATATTTTACTTCTGCTCCAAACTTATCTTGTAATTTACTTATATATTCTTCTTTAATAGAATCTTTATAAGTATCCTTTATAAAAATTGCATTAGCAAGTGACATATTAGCACTATTAGTGTACTTATTAGGATTATAATCTCCTATAACATTTGTAATTTGGTCTTTAGAATCACCATCTGCACCCGCTTCAAGCATTGCAAGAGCATATTTTATAGATAGAGGACTATATATTTTATTTACTTTTTCATTTTCTTGTTTTAAAAATGCAAGATCAAAATTTTCAAGTGAATTACCACTCATTCTATATTCTGATTTTTTTATTTTTGTAGTAACAGTAGTACTATCTTTAGATTGCTTTTTAGTATTTAAAATTAGTATTACACCTACTGCAAGTATTGCTATTATAAATATAATTAATAAAACAATTATTATCTTTTTACCTTTCTTTTTTTCCATAATATACCTCCTTTTTTAATCCTCTATATACTCTTATAAAATAATTATAGCATTTTAATTTTAAAAAAAAAATACTAAATTTATTTATTTAACGTTTATTTAATATTTTTTTATCACTTTTATAACTATTTAAAATATCTTTTTTTAATCTTGTTCTATTTGCTTTAGTATCATTAATAACAAAGTCTATACTATCAATTAATGGTATAATATCTATTACATCTAACCTATTTATGAGTGACATAGAAAAAGTATACTTTAAAATACTAGATATAACATTATAAAATTCTTTCTTATTACCTTTTTTTTCTAAATATTCATATATTTTATTATAATAATCAGAAAAATTAATTGAATCACTAAAAGGTGGTATATTATATGCATAATAATAAAGATTAATATCATCATTTATTTTATTAATTGCCTCTTCTTTATCAAAATCATCTCTTATTTCCGATAATTTTTTTATTTCATCTAATTTAGATGAATATTTATCAATAGTTTTATCCATTATATTTTTTTCTTTTTCTATTTCAAATTTTAATTCATCTGTATAAAAATCTTCATCAGAATAAAGATGATTTTCAATCTTCTTATCATCATATTTATTTTTTAAATAATTATTAAATTTTTTACTTTCTTTTATTATTTCCTTTACTGAAAGTGTTATAAAATAAGTAGAACCGCCTATTAGCACTATAGGATTTTTAAATACTAATGATAATACAATACTTGATATATAAGGTACAAACATTAGCAATAATTTCTTCATTACTTTATTAAACTTTCTTTTTTCATTTTTTTCAATATTATTAAATCTATTTTCCATTTGAACAATAAATATTTCATTATTTAAGTTATTTATATCATTCATATATACTCTCCCACTTACAAGAGCATATTATAAGCAAATATATAATTTAAGTCAATAAATTAAAATTTATATTTGACATAAATTAAAATTTATATTTAAATAAAATAATGAAGGAGACTCTTATAATAAGAAATAGATGAAGTCAAAAGATAAATTTGATATAA
>CAMKGA010000043.1 GCA_946412015.1 uncultured Caryophanales bacterium | reverse complement strand
CTAAATTTCAGTTTCATATATATAACTGCAATTTACTATTTCAATTAACAAATTTCACAAATTTCCAGTAAACTCTTGCTTTTTTTTTTTTTTTTTTGATAAACTTATGGTGAAGGTAAGAAATGTAAGATATAGTTGTTTTATTTTCTTACTTATAGAGGTGGTATATTAGTGTGTGTTTATACTAGATTAACTAGTATAACTAGAGATTATTGGCTTCTTATAATAACTCAATCTGGAAATTAAATGCAAATTTTTTTACAAGAGATAGAAAAATGAATTATGAATCATTAGTTAAAAGTATAATCTTAGAAAATGTTGAACTTTGACATTAGAATTGGATGAGTTTGTGAATGTATTATTAAGCCCTACAGCAGACGAAAGTTTGATCAAATATAAAAATATGATAGAGCATATGAAAAAGTATGTAGTACCAATAAAACCAAATAGGACTTTTCCAAGAAGAAAAATGCATAGTATGAACAATTATAGAAGTAATTTAAGGAGGAATATATAATGAAAAGTACATATAAAATAAAGAAAGAAAATCTTAAGTTGACAACATTGGGATTTACCTTAATAGAATTAATAGCAGTATTAGTAATACTAGCAATCTTAGCACTTATCGTAACACCACTAGTTATGAATATAATTAGAAAAGCTAAGATTAGTGCAGACAGGCGAAGTGTTGATGCATACGGGCATAGTGTTGAACTTGCTATAGCTACTCACTTGTTAGATACAGGTACGTTTCCAACTGATTTAAAAAACTTAAATGTAGAATATACAGGTAAAGTTGTAGTATGCAATGTAATGCAAATGAAAGAAAATGGAGGAATATACTTATCAGAATGTACAGTAGGTGGTAAGCAAGTTAAAGATTCATCTACAGAAGATGGCTGGTATCACTATGGTACTAGAGATTTAACAAACGAAGAGTATGTAGATATGTATGGCGATGCATTAAAGACTGCATCACTTGCATATTTTAATACAAATGGTAGTCCAGTTGAAGATTATACAACATTAACAATAGACTATAAAGGAAAACCAGTAGCGTGTGATGTAACAGTAAATTATGATGGGTCAATCTACATGACTAAATGTAAAGTAAACAATGTAGATGTAACAAGTGATGCAGAAGATGGATATTATCATTATGGTAGTATAGTAAATCCACCAATGACTGTAAGTGATTTGGTTGCCAAGGCGAATCCAGTAACTGTAACAAACTATACAGATGGTAATACTAGCGAGATGTATACATTCTCTCATCCTGCAACTACTCAAACAGGAGCTTTAACTGATTATAGATATATTGGAGCTAATCCAAACAACTATGTAACATTTAATAATGAGTTATGGAGAATAATTGGTGTATTTACAGTAGAAGATGGAAATGGTAATACTGAACAAAGAATAAAGATAGTAAGAAATGAAAAGTTATCAAGTAATATGGCATGGGATTCAAATGTTGCAAATGAATGGTCAACTGCACCACTAAATACATATTTAAATGGAGACTATTATAATGGAATAGAAGCTACAAGTAAGAGTATGGTTGCAGATACCAAATATTATTTAGGAGGAAGTAATATAAGTTCTGGTAGTGCAGAAACATATTATAATTGGGAGAGAGGAACAACAGTATATAGTGGTAGAAGTACATCATGGAATGGAAAAATAGCCTTAATGTATCCAAGTGATTATACATATACCTATGCATTAGGAGTAGATAATACTTGTTATATAGATGGATATCATTGTTCCGACTCATCTGGTAAAACCAATGGCTGGATATATAATACTAATAGTAATTCTTATCAGTGGCTTTTGTCGCCTAGTTCGGGCAACTCGGATCGCGCGTTCGGTCTGAGCGCTTCGGGGTATGTCAACTACAGCCGCTACGTCACTTACTCTTCTGGCGTTCGCCCAAGTCTGTATCTAGTATCTAATATCAAAATAGATTCAGGTGATGGATCGGAACAAAGTCCTTATCAGTTAAGTTTATAGAAATGGTATTAAAATTACCATTTTTTTGATATAATAATAAATAGTTGAATAAAATAATAATAGTTTGGGATGATTAAATGGATAGATTAAAAAGATTTTTTAAAGAGAATTATAAATCATTAATTATACTTGTTATATTTGCATTTATTTGTTATACTCCTTTACCATATTATATAGATTCTCCAGGAGGGCTTACTGACTTAACAAATAGAATAGAGATTAAAGATAAAAAGATTAATGGTAGTTATAATTTAACTTATGTATCAGAATATAGGGCAACACTGCCAATTCTTTTATATTCTTATCTTAAGGGAGACTGTGAAATACTTAAAAAAGAGGATGTGATGGGTAGTGATGAGACTGATCAAGATTATTTAAAAAGAGATTATTTATCTTACAAATCTTCTTTAAATAATGCAGTAATTGCAGCATATAAGCTTGCAGATAAAGAGGTTAATATTAGTAATAATAAACTATATGTAGGCTATATATTTGATGATGCTAATACTAATTTAAAAATAGGGGATGAAATAGTTAGTATTAATGATATTGATGTGTCAACAAGAGCTGATGTTAATAATTTATTAAATAAGTATAATGATTCAGATAAAATAAGTATTAAAGTTATTAATAATAAAAAAGAGTATGAAAGATATGCAGTATTAACTAATCAAGATGGGAATAATTATATTGGATTTATGCCTATTGAAATCTATGATTATAAAGTAAGTCCTAATGTAGTTATTAAAGAAGAAAAAAGAGAATATGGTGGATCTGGAGGATTAATGTTATCGCTTATGATTTATGATATGCTTAACTCTAAAGATTTAGCTGCTGGTAAAAAGGTTGCAGGAACTGGAACAATTGATATAAATGGTAATGTAGGAGCTATTGGAGGAATAGAATTTAAAGTTAAAGCTGCATCAAAAGCTAAAGCAGATATTTTCTTTGTTCCTAAAGATAATTATAAAGATGCAATAAAGTATAAAAAAGATAATAAACTAGATTTAAAAATAGTAAGTGTAGATAGCTTAAAGGATGCTACTAGTTACCTTTTAAAGTAAGTAATTACTTGCTTTTTTTTTGAAATAAATGCTATAATTTTATTAGGTGGTTTTATGAATTCAAAAGATGTTGATAGAGAAAAATTAACTCCAATGATGCGACAATACTTAACTATTAGAGATGAAAATCCTGGAGTAATAATATTATTTAGACTTGGGGATTTTTATGAAGCATTTTTTGAAGATGCAGTTCTTTTATCAAGAGAATTAGAATTAACTCTAACAGGTAGATCAGCAGGATTAAAAGAAAAAGTTCCAATGTGTGGGGTACCACATCACGCTGTTAATGTATATATAGAAAAACTAGTTGAAAATGGACATCGTGTTGGAATATGTGAACAATTAGAAGATCCAAAACAAGCAACGGGAATTGTTGAAAGAGGTCTTACTCAGATTATAAGTAAAGGTACAGTTATTGATTCTGAATCTTTAAAAGAAAATGAATTTAACTATATTGGAAATATTGTTGATTTTGATACTGATTATGGTATTTGTTATACAGATATAACAACAGGTATTATCTATGTTACAATGATACCTCATAATAATGTTAATTTAGTTAGTGAAATTGTATCATTAGGTTTAAAAGAAGTAGTAGTAAATGATAAGTTAGATAAGAATATTGTAAGTACATTAAAGAATCAATTTAAAATATTTGTAACATTTAGTAATGATATTTTAGATAATAAAGAATATGAATATATTTATGAAGATATTAGTGATATTAGATATATTGAGACTATTAAACATTTACTTACATATGTTACTAAAAACAAAATGATGAATTTAAGTCATTTACAAAAAGCGATTGTAAAAGAAAATAATAAATATTTAAAAATGGATATTCATACTAAGAGAAATTTAGAACTAACAGAAACACTAAGATTAAAACAAAGACAATATTCACTTTTATGGTTGCTTGATAAAACTAAAACAGCAATGGGTAGTAGACTTTTAAAAAATTATATCGAAAATCCATTAATAGATAAAGTAGAAATAAATAAAAGATATGATATTGTAGAAAAGTTAGAAGAAGAATTTATTTTAGCTGATGATTTAAAAAATCTATTATATAATGTTTATGATTTAGAAAGACTAAGTGGTAGAATTGCTTTTAATAGTGCGAATGGAAGAGATTTACTTCAGTTAAAATCATCTCTTAAAGTATTACCTGATATAAAAAATATATTAGAAGCTATTGATTTTAAAACAATAGACACGCTTTCAAGTTTATATAAATTAATTGATGAAGCTATATATGATAATCCTCCTGTAGGTCTGCATGAAGGTTATTTAATTAAAGAAGGTTATAATGAAGAGTTAGATGAATTAAAATCTCTTAGAACTAATGGAAAAGATTTTATAGCTAAGTTTGAAGCTGAAGAAAGAGAAAAAACAGGTATAAAGACATTAAAAGTAGGATATAATCGTGTATTTGGATATTATATAGAAGTATCTAAGGGAATGAAAGATTTAGTTAAAGATGAATATGGATACGAAAGAAAACAAACTCTTAGTAATTGTGAAAGATATATCTCTCCTATATTAAAAGAAAAAGAAGCGATTATATTGAATGCCGAAGAGAAAATAATTGAACTTGAATATGAATTATTTTGTAAAGTTAAAGATAAAATAAAAGAATATATCCCAAAATTACAAGAGGTTGCGAAAACAATAAGTGAAATAGATGTATTATTATCTTTTGCAACTGTATCTTCAGAGAATAATTATATAAGACCTAATCTTGTTGATAAGCATGAGATTAATATTATTAATAATAGACATGCAGTAGTTGAAAAAGTATTAGAAAGTGAATATGTACCTAATGATATTATAATGGATGAGAATACTAATATTTTACTTATTACAGGGCCTAATATGGCTGGTAAGTCAACATATATGCGCGAGATTGCAATTACTGTAATTATGGCTCAAATAGGATGTTTTGTACCAGCCAGTGAAGCTACTATGATGGTATTTGATTCAATATATACAAGAATTGGAGCTAGTGATGATTTAGTATCAGGCATGTCAACATTTATGGTTGAGATGAATGAGGCAAATAATGCGATAGAAAATGCTACAGATAATTCTTTAGTATTATTTGATGAACTAGGTCGTGGTACTGCTACTTATGATGGTATTGCGCTTGCTCAAGCAATAATAGAGCACATTCATAATCATATTAATTGCAAGATGCTATTTTCTACTCATTATCATGAATTAACAGATTTAGAAAATAATTTAAAACATTTAAAAAATGTTCATGTTACTGCTTATGAAGAAGATGGTAAAATTACTTTTTTACACAAAATAAAAGATGGAAGTGTGGATAAAAGTTATGGAATACATGTTGCTCGTCTTGCAAATCTTCCAGATAGTTTAATAAAAAGAGCAGATCAAATATTGAAGTCATATGAAACTAAATCTAAGAAAAAAGAAATTGTTCAGGAGGCCTTAGTATTTGAAGATAATACTCCTTCTATTGTAGAAGAAGAGATAAAAAAATTAGATTTACTTAATATAACTCCTATTGAAGCTTTAAATATTTTATATAAATTAAAAGATAAACTTTAAAAATAATATAAAATATGATAAGATAGTTGTATGAATAGAGGTAATATATGAAAAAGGCATTTACATTAATAGAAATGTTAGTAGTAATAGTTATTATTAGTGTTGCTGCACTAATAATAGTTCCTGTTGTTACAAACAATATAAATTCAAGTAAGAATAATGTTTATAATAATTTAATTAATAAAATACTTGTATCATCTACAGATTGGGCAGTAGAGAATACTGATAAACTTCCTAAAGAAAATGAAACAATTAATATTACATTAGGAACATTACAGTCAAATGGATATATAAGTACATCATTATTAAATCCTAAGACAGATAATTTATTTCCATCTGATATGATTATTAAAATAAGCTATATTAAAAGTAATAAAAATAATCCTAAATTAAAATATGGAAAATATGATGGAAACTATGCTTTTGAAGTTGATGTTAATAGTGGACATGAAATAAAAGATATTACTTCTGATTATACGATAATTGAACTTGGATTAAGCGATAATGAAGTAGATAATATAGTATATAAAGATAATGAAGGAAATGATATATCTTTAAAAGAGTATAATATTCAATATGTAACTAATAACGTTAATGTTGAGAAAATTAATACATCAAAAACAGGAATATATTATGTTTATTATTCTGATAATAAAGGGAAAAATAATTTTAACAGGGTATTTAATGTAACTGATACTGAAATACCAGAAATAATTTTTCCTGATGATGATATCGTAAGTACATCAGTTTCATCATTTGATTTATACAATAATGTCATTTGTAATGATAATAGTGGTAGTTGTAATTTAAAGATTATTGAAGGAGAAGATGAATTTTACACTGCACTTCAAAATAAAGAGACAGGAAACTTTGTAGTAAAATATGAAGGTGTTGATCCAACAGGAAATAAAGTAACAAAGAAAAGAGTTATTGAAATACAATAACTTTTTTTCATTTATTGGTATAATTATGATAAAATATTATTGGAGGGTTTATATATGTATGATGTTGTTATAATAGGAGCTGGTCCTGCAGGGTTGTTTGCAGCTTATGAACTTATTACTAAGAATAAAAAGTTAAAGATTGCTATATTAGAGCGTGGTAGTTGTGTTAAAAATAGGGTATGCCCAATGAATAAAAATAAAGTGCCATGTCAAAATTGTAATCCATGTGCTATTTTATCAGGTTATGGTGGAGCTGGAACATTTTCTGATGGGAAACTAAACTTTATACCTAAACTAGGCAAAAGTGATTTAATGAAATACATGAGTGAGTCTGAAGCTTATAAATTAATTGATGAAACTGAAGAAATATTTAATAAATTTAATATGGATGCAAGTATTTATCCATCTAATATGGATGAGGCAAATATCATAAAGAAAAAAGTTGCTATAGAAGGGGCTAAATTATTATTAATTAAGCAAAAACACTTAGGTAGTGATCACTTACCAGAATATATTCAAGGTATTAGTGATTTCTTGAGTGAAAATGGTGTTGAACTTTTTGATAGAACAAATGTAATTGATATAAAGAAAATTAATTCTAATAAACATGAGATATTATATAAAAAGGGTAGATTAGAGAATACTATAATGTCTAAAAAAGTTATAGTAGCACCCGGTAGAACTGGGGCTAAGTGGATTCAAGAACTTGCTGATAAGTATAATATTTTATATTATTCTAGAAGTATTGAAATAGGTGTTAGAGTAGAGGTTAGACGTGAAATTATGGAAGATATTACAAGTGTAATATATGATCCTACAATATTTATAAAAACAAAAACATATGGCGATGAAATTAGAACATTTTGTACAAATCCTGGAGGATTTGTTGCTAAAGAAAATTATTACGGATATATATGTGTAAATGGACATGCTCTAAAAGATATTAAAAGTAATAATACTAATTTTGCTTTTATATCAAAAGTTAATCTAACAGAGCCTGTGACTAATACAAGAGTATATGGAGAGTCTATTGCTAGAATTGCTAATGTACTTGGAGATAGTAAGCCAATTATTCAATCATTAAAAGATTTAAGAAGTGGTAGACGTAGTGAATGGCATAGAATAAACAAAGGTTTTATAGAGCCAACACTAAAAGATTGTGTAGCAGGAGACCTTGCACTAGTTATGCCTCATAGAATAATAACTAATATATTAGAAGGATTAGAAGTGTTAGATAAGATAATACCAGGTGTTAATAATGATGATACACTTCTATATGGCCCTGAAATTAAATTCTTTAGTAATGAAATAGAAACAGATAATAATTTTAAACTTAAAAATGATAATATTTACTTTATAGGTGATGGTAGTGGTAAAGCTGGAAACATTGTTACAGCAGCTGCCACAGGATTAGTTGCTGCAAGAGATATATTAAATAAAATAAAAAAAGGTTAATTAATTTTAACCTTTTTTACATTTCTTTATTGTTGAATCAAAAGTATAACCAGAAGGACAAGTAGAAGATGTAGTTGTATTTTCTTTTGTGCACTTATCACCATCACTATTTAGTGTATATCCATCAGGACAAATAGGCATTACTGTATCAGTCTCTTTATCATCTTCTTTATCTTTATCCTTTTCATCATCTTTTTCATCTTTAGCACCCGTTACATTAACAGATACGCTCTTACCACCAGATTCTGTAGCTCTAAAATTACTATATGCTGTTTTAACAATATATGATTGATTTCCATTAGAAGCATTTACTGTATAAGTAGTTTGATTTGTAAATCCTAAGAAAGTACCATCTTGTTTATAAATATTATATCCAAATGAACCCATTGTAGAATTTATATAATTTAATCTACCATTTACAAATGCTCCTAAATATTCATTATTTCTAAATGTATCTTTAAAATAATTTCTAAGATAAGAATCAGTATTTATCTCAGGAACACTAGCAGCAGACCAAGAAATTGTAACCTTAGAACCATTAGCAGTTGCTTTTACATTATCTGGATCACTTAATCTAGAAAATCTTGGTGATGTTTCTGTTGGTTCATGTCCTTTTACAAATAATTCAGTCTTCTTAAGTCCATCAGGAGTAAATTCAGAAGGAAGCATTGGAGTAGGGCATTCATCTTCAATTGTAACACTAGATACACTACCTGGCATCTTAAATGTATCATTAGATGTAAACATTCCTCTTCCTACAGCTTGGAAAAGTCTTTCGTGTTGACCACTACTTAATAAGTTATAATATTCACTACTATTCTTGTCATATCCATACCAAACACCAATTGCATATTCAGTATTAAATCCAACAACCCAAAGATCATTTACAGCACTACCTGGCAAGCCAAATGCTCTTTTTGTTGCATCATCATAGTTTGTAGTACCAGTTTTAGCAGCATATTGACGTCCATTAATATTATTCCAACGACCTAGAGCATATTGTCCAGTATCAACAAGCATATTACTAATCATATAAGCTGTTGAATCTTTCATAACTTGTTTCTTTTCTTTTTTATTTTCTTCTTCTTTTTTCTCTTTAGTATATTCTATTTTTGTATAACTATATGGTTCTGTATAATATCCTCCATTACCAAATGCAGAATATGCAGCAGCCATAGATAGAGGAGACTCTCCTGTATATCCACCAATCGCATGGGCTTCGTGTAACCCTTCTTCAGGAGATAATCCTAAACTTTTTACAAACTGTAATATATTAGATTTATCATTAGCCTGGAATGCTTTAAGTGCAGGAATATTACGAGAACCAACTAATGCTTTTCTCATTGTTTCGAACCCTTCATAAGCACCATTCCAGTTATTTATTTGTGTACCATTAGAATAAGTTATAGGTTCATCAACATCAGGCATACCAGTAGACCAATTTAAAAATTCAATTGCTGGGCCATAATCATAAAGTGGTTTAGCAGTAGAACCTATCTGCCTTTTTATTTGAGTTGCACGATTTAATGTAGCCGCAGCATTAATATTTCTACCGCCACCAACAGCAACAATAGCACCAGTATTAATATCAGTAACAGCAACTCCTGCTTGTACTTGATCATTTTCCCAGTCATATGATACACCATTCATTATATCATTAACATATTTTTGTTTTTCACGATCCATTGTTGAATATATTTTCATAGGTGTTTTATATGGATCTGTTTTTGTATTTTTCTCAATTTCCGCAACAACTACATCTATAAATGATTGAAATTCACTTATACCAGATGCTTCAGTATTTTGAGTATTTTTAATAATTTTTTCAACAGTTAATTTTTTTGCTGCTTCATATTCTTCATCAGTAATATATCCATGACGCCTCATTAATTTTAATACAAGTAATCTTCTTTTTTCTGTTGCTTCAGGATTCTTATAAGGATTATATTTACTTGGAGCTTGGAACAATCCTGCAATCATAGCAGCTTCTGAAACATTTAAGTCTTTTGCACTTTTACCAAAATAAGTTAGACTCGCTTGTTCAACACCATAAGAATTATTTCCTAAATAATAACTATTAACATAGAATTCTAGAATTTCTTCTTTAGAATATTTAGGCTCTATTTTAAATTCTGATATATAAACGTCTGTAAATTTACGAATAATACCTTTTATACCAGTAGCTTCAGATGATGTATATGTATTTTTAGATACTTGCATTGTAAGAGTTGATGCACCACCACCATAAGAATGACCTAATAATTGTTGGACTGATGCTTTTAAAAATCTAGCCCAGTCAACACCATTATGACTAAAGAATCTTGAATCTTCTGTTGCAACAATTGCATCAATTAATACTTCAGGTAAATCATCATATTTAAGTAATACTCTTTTTTCACTACCTAATTTAGTAATTTCAGTGCCATCTTTATCATATATAACACTAGGCTCACTAACATATAATTCATCAGGATTAAAATTTGGAGCTTTCGCAACTATGTACATAAAAAATGCAACCATTGCAAGAACTACTAAAATAAATCCACTTAACATAAGTAACAAGAATATTTTTAGTATTTTTCTTTTCTTACTTTTTTTCTTCTTTACTTTATTATTAACCTTTAATTGCTTTTCATTTGCACCAATCCTGCTGGGTATTTGTTTTTTCTTTTTATTTGTTTTAACGTGTCTGCCAGCAGGCTCTTTTTTTACCATTTTTTTTAAATTTTTCATAAATATCATCGACTTCTTTCTTGTAAAAGGAACAAAATATAAAAGATCTATTATTATAAGTAATACTAACAGTATAAATAATTTTAACTTTAAAAATAAAATTATAAATATAATACTTATAAGTGCAACAGCAATATCTATTTTATACTTCTTTAATAGTTTAATTATATTATTCATAGTATCACCTTAAATCCCTTTCAACAGCTTCTAGATAATCTACTAGAGGCCTTAACTTTTCTTTTAATAAATATCCTTTTTCTTTAAAATAACTAAGTGGAATAGACTTTCTATTTTCATTATCTAAAAATAAAAATAATTCTTTTCCATTTAAATAATATGTTTGATTTAACATTGTAAACCTAACAATAATAAAACCAATACCTCCCATGTTAACTATTTTTCTTAAATGATCTATTTGATGAGTGTGAATATTACTAAGTGGAAAACTTGTTTTATTCTTAGTTTCTTTTGCTTCAAAATCAATATATTTTCCTTTATATATACCATTATAATCAGTAGTAGATGGTATCTTAAATCTCGCTTCAGTAATAACTGCATCAGATCTTGATTTATAATTAACTTTATTAATAGTTATAGGTGTTGGCTTTTTATATATAACTGCAATATTTTTATCTAAATAATATTTATTTGCTTGATTTAAATCATTTTCAAGTCCCATACCACGGTTACTGTAAATAAAATTGTAATTGCTTATGTTATGATACTTCATTAAATCACCAAAATTATTATACTATAATTTATAAAAAAAAACTACATAATTTTGTAGTAATATGTCAATATATGTTAAATAGAATTTAAACTCTTATTATTATCTATTCCCATTAATTTTAAATCATTCAATATTGTGTTGGATGAAAAATTTATAAATCTTTCGATTTCATCTATATCAAATATATATGGTTTATTCTTTTTGGAATTTTCTATAATAATACCTGCCTTATCTATTATAACTTTTAATTTGTCCATCGGTATTTCTTTTATTATGTTTTTAAAACTAGGTAATGTTTCATAAAAAATACTTAAATCAAGATTGTATTTATCAATAACATCAACATTTATATTAGTATAATCATTATAAATCAGTTTAAGCATCTCATCTCTTGATACTTTTATTTTATTTTTAGTATTTATATCATATATGTAGCTTTCATTTTCATTTATAAAATTAGGAAGGAAATATTTAAACCATAAATAATCAGTATATAAATGGATAAAATAACCTAGTACAAAATCATCTTCTAAATCATTTTTATAAAGAGCTAAAAAGTCATTTAACTCAGGAATATCTTTTTCATATTTAATAAAATGTGATTTATTTCTACTTTCATTAATTTGCTTTGATATATCTGGTGCGATACTTCCTATTAATATACTTTTATAATCTCTATTTAAATAATCATTTATTTCTTTTGCAACAGCCATATGTATAATTGAACTTGCCATATAATCACCTTACTAATTGTAACACATAAAAAAAATTAATTCTACTTTTGTCGAAAAAAACTTAATTAAGATAATATTTGATAATATGTAAGTAGGTGATAAATTGAATAATAATACATATATAGAAGAAGAATTTAATAAGATGATTGACTGTGTAAAAGAAATAGAATTATTAACTTATAAGATGAGATCTAGAAATTAATTTCTAGATTTTATTATATTTATATGGTATTGCATTCTAAAAACATAAATAAAAAACAAGAAGTTGTATATTCTT
>CAMKGA010000042.1 GCA_946412015.1 uncultured Caryophanales bacterium | reverse complement strand
GTCTTACAATTGCTTATTTCTTATAAAAACTGAAATTTAACTTTTCATTTGACTATTTTTTATTTTAGTTAAATGAAATCTTTATTGCCCGTTTGTTTTATTTAACTATTTCACCAGTTAGACTCCATGTTTTAACATCCGTTATTTTTACATTAACAATTTTGCCTAAATATTTTTGATCACATTTTACATTAACTAATTTCATAGTATCTGTATATCCCATTAAATATCCTTCTTTATTTGATTTATCTTCAATTAAAACACTAACTGTTTTTCCTAAATATTTTTGATTATTTATATTGGCATACTTATTTACTAAATCATTTAATCTCTGTAATCTTTCATTTTTAATCTCTAATGAAATATCATCTTTCATTTTGGCAGCAGGAGTACCAATGCGTGGTGAGAATATAAATGTGAATGCTGAATCATACTTACAAGTATTAACTACATCTAAAGTTTCATTAAAGTCTTCTTCAGTTTCACCTGGAAATCCTACAATAATGTCAGTAGTAATGGAAACATTAGGTATTGTCTTTAATTTATTAAATAATTCTAAATATGATTCTTTAGTATATCTTCTTCCCATTAATTTTAATATACGATTAGAACCACTTTGTAAAGGTAAGTGTATGTATGGCATAACATTATCATATTTCTTTATAATATCTATCATATCATCAGTAAAATCCCAAGGATGGCTTGTTACAAATCTAACACGAGGAATACCAGTTTCTGCGACATCTTTAAGTAAATCACCCATATAATAATTAAGAGATAAATCTTTACCATATGCATTAACATTTTGTCCAAGTAATGTTACCTCACTATATCCGTCTTTAACAAGATTTTTTACCTCATTAATTATATCTTTAGGACTACGGCTACGTTGTTTACCACGAGTATAAGGAACTATACAATATGTACAAAATTTATCACATCCATACATTATATTTACCCAAGCTTTATAATTAGAGTCTCTTTTTACAGGAATATCTTCTACAATATCTCCTTCTACACTTAATACCTCTATTGCTTGCTTATTATTCTTAATACTATCACTAAGTATTTTAGGTAATTCTGAAATATTATGTGTTCCAAATACTATATCAACCCATTTATATTTATCTTTTATTTCATTTACTACACTTTCTTCTTGAGCCATACATCCACATATTCCAGTAATAATAGATGTTTTTTCTTCTTTTAAATGCTTTACTCTACCTAAAAAACCAAATACTTTATTATGAGCATTCTCTCTAATTGCACACGTATTTAAAAGAATTAAATCAGCATCTTCCATTCTATATACTTCACTAAAGCCCATTTCTTCTAAGAGAGCCTTTATATTCTCACTATCATGTACATTCATCTGACATCCATATGTTTTTATATAATACTTTTTTCCAACACCAATATTACTGTATTTAGAATCCTTAACATATTTTATTGTATTTACTATATTATTAGTTCTTTTTCTAGCTTCATTTAAATTTGGTAACACATTATCACTTCCTCCCAAGATAATAACATAAATATTATTTTTTTACAATAAGTCATAAAGCATTATATTAATCATAAATTATAATATGAAGACAATAATAACAGATTTAAAGAATATAAATAAGGATTATTTTAATATAAGTAATAGTGATAAAATTATTTATGCTGATGAGTGCAGAAACAGTTGTATAGGATGTTTTTCATGTTGGGTTAAGCATCCAAGATATTGTATTTACAAAGATAACTATTCTAATATAGTAGACTATTTAAAAGATTCTACTGAATTAATTATCATAAGTAAAAATAGATATGGGTGCTACAGCAAGAGTGTAAAACAAGTTCTTGAAAGATGTATAGGTTATGTTCTTCCGTATTTTATTATTAGAAATAACGAAATACATCATGCTAGTAGATTTAAAAATAAGATTAATTTAACGGCTTATTTCTATGGTAATTTTGATAACTCTGATAAAAATTGTTTATATAATTTAGTTAAGGCTAATAGTATTAATTTAAATGCTTTAAAATTTTCTGTTAAATTTATAGAGGGTGATAATTATTTACACGCTAATTAATGGTAGTCAAAAAGTAAAAAATAGTAATTCTAAATATTTTATAGATTATATTAGCAACTATTTAAATGATTATATAATATTTGATTTACAGCACAATAATTATAAAGATATATTTAACTGTATAAAATGTTCAGATACCATAATACTTGCTTTTCCCCTTTATGTCGATAGTCCAAATAGTTTAACTTTAAACTTTTTAGATTATATATATGATAATAATATTAATTTAAAAAATAAAAAGTTATATGTTATTATTAATTGTGGTTTTATGGAAGGAAAACATAATATTACTGCTCTTAATATTATTAAAAATTGGTGTGTTAAAGTTAATTTAACTTATCAGGGTGCGATATTAATTGGTGCGGGTGAGATAGTTGGAAAAAAGAGTTATAAATTTATATCTCGTAATGCTTTAAGAAAATTAAAAAAATTTAGTATTAGTATTAAAAATAATAAAAAAAGTAATGATATTATAACTACTATGGATTTACTTAATAATAAAATGTATTGTATGCTTGCAAATATTTCTTGGAATAAAAAATGCAAGAAAAATAAATTAAGTAAAGAAGAAATAAAAAAGTGATTCAATTTTGAAATCACTTTTTAATGCAAGCTTATATAACTATATAGATTTAGGATCATCACCATTATTTATATCATTATCTTTATTAAATTGTTCTAAATTAAGCTTTTTATCTTCAATATCAATATAATCCTGAATATTTTTTACTTCATTATACAATTTTTTATATTTATCAAGTAATTGTTTATCATCATTTAATCCATCTAAATTACTAGCTTTATCTGTTTTTAAATCATTATTTTTTTCTATTATATTTTCTTGTTTTTCCTTACCTCGTGTTAATATTTTTACATCTATTGTTATAGTAGTTGCACCCTCTGCCATTTGTCTATCTATATCTTGTAGTATTGCTTTTAATGTTTCTTCAGATACCATGATTGTTCTTATTTTAACAGGCCCATTTGCATATCTAATTTCTATAGTTCTATTCGGAATATTAATGTCTTCATCCCATTCTACTACATCTATTGAACTTAAATCAGTAGTATATATTCCATCGGGATTAGTTGCAGTAAGTTTTACAATTTGGCTATTTGGACTTGAATCAATGAACTTAATTCCTGGTTCATTAGGACTTACAAAAATATATACTTCATCTGCAAATTCTCCAAATTCATTTTCATAACTTCTATCTCTACTAGGGTCAGGAGGTATAGATTCTGATGCATTTACTTGTACCATTAATCTTTCAGGCTCAACAACTTTTTCCAATTTCATTTCTCTATCCACGTAATCAACTACTTTCTATATTCATTTTATATCATAAAAAAAGGTAAATAGCAAGGAGTATTTACATATCTTTACGTCTTTATTTAATATATTTTAAATTTTTTATTTTTTTGCAATCTCTATGGAAACAGAATTTATTAATGTCATAAATATCATCTATATTTTCTATATTAGGATATTGATTTAAAATCATTTTTTTAGCCATGGAAAGCCCTAAAACATAATTTTCTTCATCTATATTTGTATCTAATATAAAACTTAAAAAATTATATAACAGCCTTTTATCCTTAACATAATTTTTATCATTAACGATTGCATAAATAAGATCAAATCTACATCTTCTTATATCAATTAAATATTTATACATATTTGTATTGGTAGTAGGATCATTATAATCAAGTAATTTATGCTTATTAATATCATATCCAAATACTATATCTCCTATATAATCCTGATATTCATTACTTGTTAAACACAAATAATTACCATTAGAGTGAATATTTATTTCATTATCCCATCTATTATCGTGATAATAAATATAATATTCTTTTTCATTGTTACATAGGAAGTAATAAGCATCATTATTAATTACCTTCTTTATTATATTTACATCATCATTAATCCTATATACATAACATAATCCTTTATCTAGGCAATAATTATAATATAGTATTTGTTTAGACAAATCTATATTTTTTGAATTAGTATATATTATATTTGTTTTGTTAATATATACAACATCGTTTTTATTTTTATCTTTTAAAATATAAAATGGTAAATTATGACTATTATTTTCTGTATAAAATGGTATACAATTATTCATTAAAATCTTCTCCTTTCAAAAGTGGTAATTTGATTGTTACTTTAGTTCCAAATGATTCTTTAGAATCATATAATAATACTCCATTATGAGCTTTAATAATTTCATCTGATAATGATACACCAAGCCCTGTTCCTCTATTTTTAGTAGTATAAAATGGCTCTTTAATTTTTTTTAAACTATTTTTGCTAATTCCATAACCGTTATCTTCTATAATTATAGAAATAAAATTGTTTTTTATAATTTCTTGTATTCTTATAATCCCCTTAATTTTATCTATCGCTTCAATGCTATTTTTTATAATATTAATTAATACTTGACTTAGTCTATTATAATCACCATTTATATATATTTCATCATCAATTAAATTTAATTTCAATATTATATCTTTACTTGCAAGCAAATTTTGCTCTTTTCTTATTACTTCTTCTATAAGCATATTTATATCCATAATATCTATATTTATAGAAGTTTTATTTATAAGTAAGAAATCTTGCAATAGATTTAATAATCTATCTATTTCATCTTTTATTATTGGTATATATTTTTTTACTTTATCTTTATTATTTATATCCATCATATCTAGGTAAGCTTTTATGACAGCAATAGGATTTTTAATTTCATGGGTAATTTTAAATAAAGACATCTTTATTTCTGCGCTATTCTTTAATTTCTTATAATCACTATTTGTATTAATAATTTTTTCTCCTAATGTATATAATAGATATATAATATGAATTATAATATAGTAGAAAATAATTATAATTACATTATCTAAAAATGAAATATCGTTATATATATCAAGATTAAAAAAATATAACCATAATATTAAAACTACATATTGAACAATTAAAAATAAATCAATAAAATAAAAATCCTTTAATTTATATTTTTGTTTTATTTTATAAATTATAAAAAGTAAAATATATGGAATAATCATTATATAGATAAAATTAAATTTATTAGCATATAAAACAATTATTAATATCGCAATAATATTAGCAGATATAACTCTATCTTTAGTATATGCGATAATAACTAAACAATTAAGCATTAAAAAATTAATAATTGGATATGAAAAGTTATTAAAATAAAAAGAAATGTAAGTTGCTGTTATTATCATAAAATCGAATAACATATCTTTTTGTTTCTTATTTATATTTTTATTTGTAGCAAGAAATATAATATAGCTAAATAACGGGAATAATATAATTATCATATTATATAATAACGACTTAAAAATATTCATCAAATCACCAAAAAAATTATATTATATTTTTTTGTCGTAATTTGTCGAATTATGTAAAAATATAAAAAAAATAACTTATTTATTTTAAGTCATTTATACATTTAATAATTTTATCAGCGTCAGAACCTAAAATTATTTTTAATTGATTATCTATTTCTAATATTCCTTTAGCACCCATTTTTTGAATAGCATCTTTATCTGCCTTGCTAACATCATTTAAAGTAACTATAAACCTTGATTTATTCACCTCATAACTAACTACATTATCTTTTCCTCCAAGATACTTAATTAATTTATTAGCATCAAGTTCAAAATCTTTCTTTTTGGAACGAATTATCGCAATTGCAACTATAATCAATAATATAGCTATAACAATATATTTTATATATTCCATATTTATCACCAAAAGAATTATACTATAAATAGAAAAAAAAGTAAAATTAAATTGTTTTTATTGAATAAATTTTATGATTGATGTATTATATTAGTGGTGATTAAATGAACAATATTTCAAAATATAAAGTTGATAAAGGAATATTTATTAGTATTTTAATATTCACATTTGTAAGTATTATATCTATATATAGTGCCCAAAACTTGCTTGCTAAAGATATGCAAAACTTATATTTAAAACAATTACTATGGTATGGAATTGGATTTGCACTTGCTTATTTTATAATGTTTATAGGAAATAAAGTAATTATAAAAAGAATTAATATATTATATATTATTGGATTAATACTCCTAGTTCTGGTTTTATTTTTAGGTACAACTATTAATGAAGCTAAATGCTGGTTTGTTATCCCTGGTATTGGTAATTTCCAGCCTAGTGAATTTATGAAAATTATTCTTATTATAATGCTTGCTAAAATGATTGATAAATTTCATACTGATCACGAAGCACCTAGTGCATTTGACGAATTTAAGTTTTTATTAAAGGTATTATTAGTTGTTGCAATACCAGCATTTTTGACATTTTTAGAACCTGATACTGGAGTTGTGTTAATATATTTACTTATAACTTTTGTAATGCTTTTCATTTCAGGCTTTAGATTTAGGTGGTTTTTAATTGTTATTGGCTTTATTATTGCTTTAGTTGGTGGCTTACTCTTAATATATTTTACTAATAAAGAATTATTCATAAAAATTTTTGGTACATCCTTCTTTCTTAGAATTGATAGATTATTAGATTGGTCTAATGGATCAGGATATCAACTTGAAAATGGTATGACCGCCATAGCATCAGGACATTTATTTGGAAACGGTTTTAATAAAACGCCTATATATTTTCCAGAGCCTCAAACAGATTTTATATTTGCTGTATTTGCAAGTAACTTTGGACTTATAGGTGCAATTGGACTTATAGGATTAATTATATATTTTGATATAAAACTAATTTTAACAGCCATTCACAACAATAATAATATAAATAAATATATAATAAGTGGTATTCTAGGAATGCTTATATATCAACAATTTCAAAATATTGGTATGACTATTGGAATAATGCCTATTACAGGTATTACATTACCGTTTATTAGTTATGGAGGCTCTAGTTTATTAAGCTATATGATTATGATAGGAATTATTTTTAATATATCAAATGATTCAATTAGATATAGAAATTAAAATTAAAAGCAATTTAGCTTTTATTTTTTTATTAATTATATTTTTGTATAAATTATATACATTACTCAATATTATTTTTATTAATTTTTTTAAAAACAGGCTTCCCGTTTTCAAAAACTACATAAGTATTGTAAAATTTATTATAGTATTCTTTAAAAATAAAATATCCAGTATCACTTGCATTTCCTTCTTCAATTATTTTTTCAAATTCTTCAATTTTAACCCATTTTGCATCTTGAACTTCATCTTTCTGAAATTTTAAATCTGAAACTGCAATATTTGATTTTAGCAAAAACACTTCTACATAGTCATTAACTCTAGCATATGAACCAATAAACATTAAATCTTTTTTTTCTATGTCAATTCCTAGTTCTTCTTTTACCTCACGTATTGCACCTTCTAAAGATGTCTCTCCGCTATTTACACCACCTGAGGCAACTTCCCACATGTTTGGACATTTTTTGGCAGTTGCTAAACGCTGTTGAATTAATATTTCACCATTATCATTTATTATAAAAACAAAGCAAGATAATCTAAACTCTCCATTAACTAATTCTTTTCTATTCTTTTTTATATTTATACTTTCACGCTTATTATTATATACATCAACAAGTTCCATTTTACCTCCTATAAAATTGTATCAAAACTACCTTTCTATTATAGAATCAAAATATTGCTCTTGAAATTCAGTAAGTGCTTTAATCGCATCATCTGAATAGTTCTTATCTTTATTAATAACAATTAACTTATCATCATCATCATTAATTCTATGAATAATTGCTATCACTTTACCCTCAAATTCATCTACTGGCTCATACACACCAAGTAAATATGCATCTAACTCTTCACCATCACCACTTATTGTATTTGGTATATATCCATAATTTAACATATACATAAATCCATGTTTAGGATGTCTACTACCAAGCTTTCTATCTACTTTTACATTAACAATTTTCCCTAAATAATCTCTTGCATTAACTTTTTTCATACTATCTCCTTTTTCTTAATAAAATATACTTAAATAGCTTTATAATTTTCTTCTTTTGCATTTTTTATAAATTCACTTACTAAAGATAAGTATTCATTATATTCAACATATGCCCTTTTGTCTTTACCAACAATATATGCCTCAACATTAAAATTTTTATCTATTAATATATACCAATCTTTATTAAATATCACTCTATATATATTATTTATATCAATTACATCGCCACAAGATTCATACTTTATGCCATTTAAAAGATTAACTATCTCTTCATTTAATTGCTCTAATTCTAAATCTAAAACTTCATATCTTGGATCTAAATATCTAATAGAAGGATTAAATGGTTTAATATCTTTAGAATTATAATCTTTTGATTTTGAAACAAAATAATTAGCATAATCAAATCCTCCAAGATTAGATGATATTAGCATATCATTTGTCGACAAAACTTCAAAAGGCAATTCGGTCTCGAGCTCTAAATCAGTAATTTTATCTATTTCATTTTTATAATTACCTATTAAAACAGCTTTTATGCAAGTTTTTTTATCTTCTTTTTCTTCCGATACCTGAATAAATTTATCACCTATAATTTTCAATATTTCAAACATTTTCTTCATAAAGATATAATCGTTAATATATTTACTTTCTATGCTATTACAAAGAATTAAATTACCATTTCTAACCATAGGTATCATAGCTACTATATTATCCTTTTTATCCTTAATAACAACTACTCTACCGTTAGGATTAAGTGCACAATACTTTACAAAAGAACTTGCCTGACCACCAATTTTAAAGCAATTATTTGTACTTGCTCCTACACTAAATAAAATTGGATCATCAGCTTTAAGTGTTTCATATGAATAATTCTCATAATCCCCACTAATATATGGTATAGTTTTATGATAATTATGCTTCATTTCTTTATATGTTTTTCTAACCTCGTCAATTATTTCATCGATACTAAGAGATTGATGCTTCTTATTATCAATATAACTATTAATAATATCCCCTTCTAATTTATACTCATCCGGTTTAAAAAATATCCTGCTTACTGAAAGAAGTCTTTCAATAAATGCTGTCTTTGTATATAACGATTGCTTATTAAATCTTTTTTCAATCTCCTCCCAATAATTAAATAAAAAGTTAAGTTTACTAGCAAGACTAGTATCACTATCGAGCATTTTATTAATTAAACTATTTTTATCATTTAAATTTTGTCCTAACATAAAATTGATAAAACTTTTTTTATAAATAATATCATTATACTTAGATAAATCAATATCATCAAAAGCATATAGAATTCTTAATATTCTAATATCATTACAATATTCTTTAAATATTTTTTCAGTATTTTGATAATTAATTGTTGCAATCATTTTTATAATTATATTTATTAAATCATCTTTATTCATATTTGTAATATTATCAAAATTAGATTTTTTTAAGATATTTAAAATATTTGTAACATACGATATTTTCATTTTATCTATAACACAAGAGTTAATATTCCTTACTCTTTCTATTTTAAATTTTGCATATCCAATTATATCGCTTATTTGTCCATTATACATATAGTAATTATATAATTTGTATATAGATATTTTATCGTTTAAAATGTACATAGCAACACTATTAATTACATCATCATCAATATCGTTATAATCTTTAAAAAAATTTTTTATTAAAAATGATTTTACAAAAGTCAAATACTCAGCAAGTTCTTTATCAGTAAGTTCTCTATTTTTATACTTTTGCTTTATATATATTAAATAATTAACAAAGTCAAAACTAAATTTTAAATTATTTATATCTAATTGAAAATTAGAATTATTATCAAATTTAACTAATTTAGAATAATATTCAAACAATTTTTGATTAATATTATCATAACTATTTAAAAATATATTATTAATTGTATCAGGAGATGTTTTAGCAATATACTTAATCATTTCTCTTATCTCACTTGAAAGAGAATAAGAATAAAGATACATATATAAATACCAAATGTTAGTTCTATCTAAATATGTGTGAATATTAATTATTTCCTCCTCATTAAAATCTTTTGAAACTGTATCAATATCATTTAGAAAAAGAGAATTTTTGTCTATATTAGGATATTTAGTTATTATACTTTCAACTATATTATTCATAATATACTCCTATCTATTATAGATAATAGCATAGGAATAATATAATTTCAATAAAAAAGATCATTAAGATCTTAAATAATTAATTAAGCTTTTGCATTTTTCTTTTTTATTAGCCATATACCTCATTTTGTTTAATGCTCTAAATTCTATCATTCTAATTCTCTCACCAGTTAAATGCATAATAGCGCCTATTTCCTTTAGTGTAAGGCCTCCCTTACGATAATTTTTATCTAATCCGTATCTAAGAGCAATAACTTTTTTCTCTTGATCATTTAGTTTTTCAAACAAGCATTTAATATCATCTTTTAAAAATTCATTCATAGAATCATCTTCTAGGCATGACTCATCCGCAAGAAAGCTTTCATATGTATCCTCATCATCGTTAATTGTTTGATTTAATGAAACTGTTTCATATTTATACTTTTCATATTCTTTCATTTCAGATTCACTAATATTAAGAAATTTTTTAATATCATTGCGTGTCATATTATTTTGATTATCAAGTAATTTATCATATTTCATAAATTTTAATTTCATATTATAAGGCAATCTTATACCAGAATCATTTTCTACAAAATATTTTCCAACTTTTTGTTTAATCCAAATTGATGCATAAGTTGAAAACTTGATATTTAATGTCGGATCATAATCTGAAATAGCACGCATTAATCCAATATTTCCTTCACTAATCAAATCCATAATCATTTCATTGTTTCTACAATATTGGTTTGCAAAAAACAAAACTAATCTTAAATTTGATAAAAATAATTTATCATATGATTCTTTATATAATAAAAATTTATCTACTTCTTCAATTAAATTATTACTATCTAGTCTCTTTACATTATAATCTAGATCAATAATCTCTTTTAATTCATCTATTTCAAGGAATCTATTTTTAGCATCGCTTTCTTTTTTATAGTAAGATAAACATTTATATATTTTTTTATCTTCAAAGTTATTTCTATCTCTATAATAATTTAATAATTTATTTATAACTATATTATAATTATTAGCATCTAACGATAAAAATAACTTATTCAAATCTAAACTCTTAATACAAATATTATTTATTACTTTTGAGTACATAATACTACTATTTATATTTCTAATATTGTTAGTACACTTTAACTCTTCTTCTGTTAATAAAGAATACTTCTTAACCTCTTTAGTATATACTTCATAAATTGCATCATCATTTCTATTATATTTATTCATAACATCACCGCTTCACACATATTTTACCAATAAATTAAATAAAGTCAAATTAAAAAAACTCAAATGAGTTTTATTTCCTTTTATTATCAATAATTTCTTTTGTGATTTTAACTTTTTCAATTCTATTCTTAAAATACATTTCATTAAAATATCTAAGTACTTCTTCATAACTAGAATCAAAAAAACTTTTAAATTTATCAAAGAATATATCTTTAGAATTTTCATGCACTGGTGTTATAAACCATTTTATATAATCTTTATCTAATCTCATTAATAAATAACTAGCAGCTTTCTCATCAGGATTAGTCATTTTGGAATAAAGCATTGAAAGAGAATTATCTATATTAAAATCATCTTTATTAGAAAGATTAATTATTAGTGTTGATATTACCTCAGTTAATGCTTCTTCTAAGCCATAACTTTTTCTTGATACTGGTATACTGTTAAAATTAACTTTGTTATTTAATATATCATAATAATCACTTGCAACTGCAGACCTTATACTATATGAATCATCCTTTTCTTTGTTCTTTTCTTTTATGTTATTTTTACTATTAAGTATATTACCTACTTTTATAATATAATCATCTATATTATTATCTAAAGCACTATTATTTATTTTAAATTTCTCATACTTTTTTGTATTCTTATTATAAGCAATAGTACTAATAGTATCTTTATCTTTTCTTATATTAACTGGTATATATGTATTAAATTTAGAACTACTATATTTATCTAAAACAGAAGCTAACATATTATCATATTTATATCTATCATAACTATCAATTTTATAATTTACATTAATAGTCCTTAAAGAATGAATCATCTCGTGCAGTAGTATTTGAGCTAAATTTTTTATAACTAAATCTTTACTTTTTAATTTCTCATCAATAATATACAAGTACTCATCTAAATTATATTCATCTAATGTAACAATATGATTAAAAGAATCATAGTTAGCATTATCATCATCTAAATCATCCACAGTTATCGTAAATTCATAATCTTCTTTACCATTAAAAATATGATCATATATCTCATTATCAATATCTAATTTTTTTAAAAACTTTAAAAGTGAATTAAAAGCATAATTATAAGATACTTCAATAAGTCTTTTTTTCTTCTCATCATTACAATTTACTATCTTCATATCATCACCAAGATAATTATATCATAAATATTATTTATAACAAAAAAACTTGCATAGCAAGTTAATTTCTAATTGGTGACCCGTACGGGATTTGAACCCATGAATGCATGCGTGAAAGGCATGTGTGTTGAACCACTTCACCAACGGGCCATTAATAATGGTGGGCCTGGATGGACTTGAACCATCGACCTCCCGCTTATCAGACGGACGCTCTAACCGGCTGAGCTACAAGCCCAATTAATCAATGACTATTCAAGTATACATTATTTTTTTTAAATCGTCAATATATTTTTTGAAATTTTTTTAAAATGTTAATTGAAATAGTAAATTGCAGTTATATATATGAAACTGAAATTTAGTCT
>CAMKGA010000041.1 GCA_946412015.1 uncultured Caryophanales bacterium | reverse complement strand
AAGTTACTATTTCGCTAAATTACAATTTATCAATTAGATCAGAATATTAAGATATCACGATGACATTGTAAAACAAATATGGAGAGATGATAAATATAGTTAAAAGTATCGCCCACGTAACTTGATGGTGGCTATAAAGCTAAAGATCACGCAACGTTACGGCGGTATTAAGATTCGCCCACGTAACGATACAGCGACTATGGGTTATGACCTCGAAACATCGCAGCGGTATGCCATTTCGACCAAGTAAATCCACAGCAGAACAAGCTGCAATCAAAGCAAAAAATAATAATTAATTAAACTAAAAAAGACTAGAGAAATCTAGTCTTTTTAAATTAAGTCACATTCAATAATTCAATCATTTAATTTTATGGTAAAATAATTGTAGGATGTGAGAATAATGAATAATGATTTAGAGCACAAAGAATTATCTTCTAAAAGTAAAGAAGAAATAATGGAACTATTTAAAACAAATGAAGATGGACTAAATATAAATGCTTTTCGTCATAGATTAGAACAATATGGAGAAAACATCGCAACTAATAGAAAAAAGAAAACCCCATTATATTTTATGTTTGAAGCATTAAAGGATAAGTTTGTCTTAATATTATTTTTTCTTGCCACAATTGATTTTATTACAGATGATAAAATAGGTGCTTTTATAATACTTGGTATTATATTAATAAGTGTTATTATAAGGTTTAGTCAAGATTGGTCCACATATAAATTTAATGAAAAATTAAAAGAACAAATAAGGATATTTACTGATGTTATAAGAGAAGGTAAACAAAAAGAAATAAGACAAGAAAAAGTAGTCTATGGAGATATTATTACATTAAGTGCTGGAAGTGTTATACCAGCAGATTTATATTTGTTTGAAAGTAAAGACTTATTTATTAATCAATCAGTATTTACTGGTGAAAGTGCAGCAGTAGAAAAGAATATCAATATAGAAAGTAAAACTAATGATCCTATAGATATAAATAATATATGTTTAATGGGTTGTAATGTTATAAGTGGTCAAGGAAAAGGTGTAGTTATTAAAACTGGACTTAATACATTTATAGGTAATATGAACAAACAAAAAGAAGTAGTTAAAGAAGAAACAACTTTTGATAAAGGTATGAATCATATTACAGGGCTTCTTATTAAATGTATGGTGATAATTTGTATATTAGTATTTGTAATTTATGGAATGATAAGAGGAAATATCAATCAAGCAATATTGTTTGCTTTATCAATCGCTGTAGGTATTACACCTAGTATGTTACCAGTGATAGTTAATGTTAACTTAACTAAAGGAAGTAAAGCATTAGCTAAAAAGAATACTCTAGTTAAAAGTATTAAATCAATTCAAAATTTAGGTTCTATGGATGTGTTATGTACTGATAAAACAGGAACTCTTACAAAGAACAACATTGAACTACAAAAGTATATTAATGTTGATGGAGAAGATGATGATTATGTACTAAAATGTGCATATGTTAATAGTTCTCTTGGTACGGGGTATAAAAACATAGTAGATAAAGCTATAATTCAATATGCCAAAAGTCATAATGTAGATATATCTAACTATAAAAAAATAGATGAAATTCCATTTGATTATATGAGAAAAAGATCATCAATAGTTGTGACTCATCATGATAAAATTAGAGTAATTGCCAAAGGAGCATTAGAAGAAATAGTAAAAGTATGTGATATGGCGCGAGTAAATGGAGAAGAGGTTCCAATTACAAAAGAAATAACAGAAAAAGTAAATAAAAAAGCCGAAGAAATGGCAAAAGATGGAATGCAAGTAATTGCTCTAGCAGTTAAACCAGAATATACTGGTGTAGATGAGTATGATGCAGAAGATGAAGTGGATTTTACATTAATTGGCTTAATTGCATTCTTGGATCCACCAAAACCATCAGCAGAACAAACTATTAAAAAATTAAAAGAATATGGTGTAGATATAAAAATACTAACTGGAGATAATGCTTTTGCAACTAAAAATATATGTAATGCTGTTGGAATAGAAACTAAAATTTTAACTGGAAAAGAAATAGATGAATTAAATGATTATGAACTAAGTAAAAAAGTAGAAGAAATAGATATATTTGCAAGAATGAATCCAATGCAAAAAGAAAGAGTAGTATCAATTCTAAGAAAAAATGGACATTCAGTAGGTTATATGGGTGATGGAGTAAATGATGCTCCAGCACTAAGAAGTTCTGATGTCGGAATAAGTGTAGATGGAGGAACAGATATTGCCAAAGAATCAAGTGATATAATTCTTTTAGAACAAAACTTAGAAGTAATACATAATGGTGTTATAGAAGGTAGAACTGTTTATGGAAATATATTAAAATATATGAAACTAGCTTTAAGTCAAGACTTTGGGGATGTATTTAGTATCTTAATTGCATCTATATTTTTACCATTCTTACCGTTATTACCAATTCAAATGTTAATACAAGATTTTATTGTAGAATTATCACAAATTGGTATACCATATGATAATGTTGATGAAGGTTTCTTAAGGAAAGTAAAAAAGTGGGACATAAAATCAATAGGAAGATTTATGGTTATATTTGGAGTTATCTCATCAATTACAGATATAGTAGCATTCCTAGTATTCTGGTTTGTATTAAAATATAATTCAATGAATTTACAAGCTTATTTCCAAACAGCATGGTTTGTTGAGTGTATTGTTACAGAAACATTTATGATATTCTATATAAGAACAAATCATATTACAAAATCTAGACCAAGTAATACTTTATTACTATTAACATTCTTAACAATAGTTGCAACTATAACTGTACCTATAGTATTAAGCTTTACAACAGGATTTAACTTCGTAATATTACCAGCTATATATTATTTATATTTAATTGGTTTTGTAGTAATATATGGAGTAATTGCACAAATAGTAAAAAGTATATATATTAAAAAATTTGGTGAGTGGTTATAATAATTATATAAATATAGTTATATATTTTCGCAAATAAGAATTAATTCATATATGTGATGCGAGTTATACTGCAATTCAGGCCGCAATCAAAGAAAAAATAAGTAAATAATAAAACAAAAGGCTAGAATTTCTAGTCTTTTTTTGTTAGAAAAATAGTAATATTCCGTTAAGATTAGAATGAAGATTTTAGGCTTTTTCATTGCTTTGAATTTTAAGATATTAGGATTTAAATATTTCCAAATCTATATCCAAAAGAATAAAAATTAGCACTTTGTATTGACAAGTGCTAATTTTTGAGTATAATTATAATTGTAGTGAGAAGAAGATACTCACTATGGTATTAAAATTATATATTTGATATGTGCTTACCTCAAATGGCTCAACACATTTAGGAAAGGAAGTTGATAGATATGATGTTAGTACCAAGAAGAAATTTTGATTTGTTTGATGATATCTTTGATGATTCATTCTTTATGCCAAAAAATGACAACAAGATGATGAGAACAGATATTGAGGAAAAGGATAATAACTATGAACTTGCCATTGATTTGCCAGGAATGAAGAAAGACAATGTTAAAATAAGTTTAGAAGATGGGTATTTAACAGTTCATGCTAAACAAGAAAGTAAAAATGATGAAAAGGATAAACATGGTAAGTATATTAGACGCGAAAGATTTTATGGTGAAGCATCCCGTAGTTTCTATGTTGGAGATGAAGTTACAGAAGAAGATATCAAAGCTAAATTTGAAGATGGAACATTAAAGATTGAAGTTCCTAAAAAAGAAAACAAACAAATCAAAAATAGAAAGTATATCGAAATCAAATAATGAATTGCAAAAGGATTGGTTTAATCCTTTTGCTTTTTATAATTATGATACGTAAAATTCTCTAAAAAAAGAAATATATCTAAAGATTAAGATATTAAGAGAATGCAAAAATTCTCTTTTTTCATGGTATAATGGATATGAGGTGTGAACTATGAATGAATATATTAATTTAGATGAAAATAATATTGAAGAAGAACATATTTGTTGTGCAATTGGTGATCCTAAACATCAAGATGGCGTTGATAAAAAGAAAGAATGGATTAAAAGCAAATTAAAAGATGGGCATGTATTTAGAAAACTAAATGCTAGAGGTAAAATCTTTATTGAATACGAACCAATAGAAACAGCTTGGGTTCCTATTAATGGTAAAAACTATATGCATATTTATTGTTTGTGGGTAGCAGGTAGTTTTAAAGGAAAAGGTATCGGTAAAGAATTATTAGAATATGCAATTAAAGATGCTAAATCTAAAAAAATGAGTGGTGTATGTACATTAGTGTCACAAAAGAAAAAACCATTCATTGGAGATAAGAAATTCTTCGAGCACTATGGATTTAAAGTAGTTGATACAATTAATGATTATGAATTGATGGCATTACAATTTGAAAAATCCGAAACACCTAAGTTTAGTGATACAGCTCGTAAGATGGAAATCGATAGTCAAGATTTTACTATTTACTATTCTAATGAATGTCCTTATGTAGAATATGAAGTAAAGGAATTATCAGACTATGCTAAAGAAAAAGGAATTAAATTGAATTTTATAAAATTAGATTCATTAGAAAAAGCAAAAAATGCTCCTTGTGTATTTAATAATTGGGCAAACTTTTATAAAGGAAAGTTTATTTCAAACACAATATTGAATGCAAATGCATTTGAAAAATTATTAAAATAAATAGGAGTAATAAGATGGCTACTACAAAAGATTATAAGGAGTTTGTTTTAGAACAATTAAAATTATTAGATAATATAACTTGTAAGCCTATGATGAGAGAATATTTGCTTTATTATAATGGTATATTATTTGGTGGAATCTATGATGATAGATTACTTATAAAAATAGTTGAAAGTAATAAGAAACACAACATGCAGGAATCTATTCCTTATAAAAGTGCTAAACCAATGTATCTTGTAGCTGATGTAGATAATCAAGAACTATTAAAAAATATAGTATTAGATACTTACAATGATTTAAAGAAATAGAATAATCACAATAGATGTATTAAATATATTTTTTTAGATAACTTTTTTTGGTATTTCTAAAAGATAACAAAATAATATAATTGATTTAGGAGTTGGTGTAAATGATGGATTTTTATATTCATCAAATTGGAAACATTCATAATGAAAAGACATACGAAAGATTGATGAGTATACTAAAAAGTCAGATGATATGCTCTAGATATTTTCTTGAAAAACAAGGAATTAAATTTGAATGCGATAATATATCCTTTAAATTAGATATACCGGATGATAAAAAGTGGATGTATTATGGAGAAGACATTCATAAAGATAGGGTTTCATTATCCAATCCCCAGAACAGATTTATTAAAAAAGCAATTGAGAGAAAAGATCATCAAACTTTTACTTGTTTTGACTATGATTATATCGCTTTCGCTGTTTCTAGAGATGTACCATTAGTACCACAAGAAGAAACTCACGGACTAGCATTAGGTGAAGTACAAGTAAAAGATAAAATAGATTCACAGTATATTGTTGGATTGATATTACCAATTTCTGAAAAACAATTGCAAGATGAACAAAATATTCAAATTATTGATACGCTTGCTAATATTTGTGAAAACAATGGTTTTCCACTGGATATTTATAATTATGAAGGTATTTTACTAAATAAAAAGAAACAAGCAAAATCAATATAGCGCTATTGCTAAAATTACGAAAACTGTTAAAAGAAGGATTATGAGTATACAGGTGTTATTAGTTTTAATCCATTGCTTGCCTATCTTAAAGCGCATGATTACCACGTGAACTATTTGATTTGCGATGGAGTAATATCTGCAACAACTTATACTAGAATTAGATCAAACTTTAATTTTAATGTTAAATTTGTAATGAATATGTTTCAGTATTTAAAGACGATATTTCCAATATAATCAAATATGTAAAATATTAATTGTTACTATGACACTATAAATTAGCAATTAAAAAAACGTATTTGTCTTTATAATGACAGAGTAAATTCATATTGTTTATAGTGTTAAGTCAATTCAGTACATTTTAATTAGATGATTTTGTTATCATCTAATTTTTATATATAATAAGAATCATTCTTATTTGTAAGTAGAATTTGAAAAAGACATTAAATAAAGAATATGTAAATAAATTTATTAATTCTAAAAGATTAGAAGTATGTTCTAAATTAACAATTAAGAATTATAAAATACTAGATTTATTTTATAAATATAGTATAATAAATATACATTGTTTAGTAATTAGATTATTATAAATTATACTAAGATTTGTATTTGAAAGAAGGCGTATTTATGGAACAACCATCTTTATTTGATTCTCCTAAAAGTGAACCTTTAGCATCTCGTATGAGACCTGTAAATTTAGAGGAATTTGTAGGACAACAACACTTAATTGGTGAAGGTAAAATTCTTCGTAAAATGATTGAAAGTGATACCGTAACATCTATGATATTTTGGGGGCCTCCTGGAGTTGGCAAAACAACTTTAGCGAGAATAATAGCAAAACAAACAAAATCAAAATTTATAACATTTTCAGCTGTAACTTCTGGAATTAAAGAAATTAAAAAAGTAATGGAAGATGCAGATAATAATAAAAGACTTGGTGTTAAAACAATAGTATTTGTAGATGAAATTCATAGATTTAATAAAGCACAACAAGATGCATTTTTACCATTTGTTGAAAGAGGATCCATAGTTCTTATTGGCGCAACAACTGAAAACCCTTCTTTTGAAGTTAATAATGCCTTACTTTCTAGATGTAGAGTATTTGTATTAAAAGAGTTATCAAGTGATGATATTATGAGCCTTTTAAAAAGAGCTTTAACTGATGAAAGGGGATTTGGTAAAGAAAACATTAACATTTCATTTGATAATCTAAAAATAATAGCTGAATTTGCAAATGGAGATGCAAGAAGTGCTTTAACAACTCTTGATATGATTGTAATAAATGGTGAAGAAGACAAAAACGGAACCATAAATATATCTAAAGATACAATTGAAGAATGTCTAAATAAAAAAACATTATTATACGATAAGAATGGAGAAGAACATTATAATATTATATCTGCACTTCATAAATCGATGAGAAACAGTGATCCTGATGCAGCTGTTTATTGGTTATCAAGAATGTTAGAAGCAGGAGAAGATCCTATCTATATTGCAAGAAGGATAACAAGATTTGCAAGTGAAGATATAGGGCTTGCTGATACTAATGCTTTAAATGTTGCGGTTAATGTTTATCATGCCTGCCATTTTATTGGAATGCCAGAATGTAATGTACACCTTACAGAAGCAGTCATTTATATGTCTTTAGCTCCTAAATCAAACTCTTGTTATAATGCTTATATGTTTGCATCAAGAGATGCTAGAAAAATGCTTGCTGACCCAGTTCCTTTAGTTATTAGAAATGCTCCAACAAAATTAATGAAAGAGTTAAATTATGGTAAAGGCTATCAATATGCACATGATACAGAAGATAAATTAACTAATATGGAATGCCTGCCACCATCATTAAAAGGAAAAACATACTATAATCCAAATACACAAGGTAATGAAATAAGATTTAAAGAAAGATTAGAAGCTATTAAGAGGTGGAAAAAAGCTCATGCAATTAGCGAGAAAAAATAAAGAAATTATCAAAGAAGAAAGTGGAAGATTATAAATAATGGAATTAAATATTAATAAAAAAATAATAAATATTTTTTACAATGAAACAGAATTAAATGAGTTGCCTGTTATTTTTTTAAATACTTTTAATAATGAAGGTAAAAGTGTTTGGAAAAAATGTAATGAGTTAGGTGCTAATGAATTTATACTTGTATCTATTGCAAAAATGAGTTGGAATAATGATTTAACTCCTTGGGAATGTCCACCACTATATAAAGGAGATTCTAAATGTTTAGGATATGCTGATAATTATTTAAAAGAAATAGAAAATGATATTATACCTAAAATGGAAGAATATATTACAAAGAAATTAAATAAAAAAATATCTTATTATGCTATAGCAGGTTATTCTTTAGGTGGCTTATTTGCAATTTATTCTGGATTTAAAACAGACAGATTTAAAAGAATAGTAAGTGCATCTGAATCTTTATGGTATCCTAATTTTATTTAATATGTTAAGAACAATAAATTAAGTAATAATATTGATAAAATAAATTTTTCGTTAGGAAATAAAGAAGATAAAACAAAAATTAAAATATTATCTACAGTTAAAGATAAAACAAAAGAAATATATGAATATGTTAGTAAAAATATTAATTGCATTTATGAAGAAAATGAAGGAAATCATTTTAAAGATGCAACATTGAGAATAGCAAAAGGTATTAAATGGATTATAAAATAATTTAGGAAATTTTACTATGACTTAGTATAATAAAATGATTTATAAACATAGTGCTTTAAATGATGCTGAATTATTAAATAAAACATTGTAAGATATAAGATATTATATTCAAAATAAAATAAAGATATTATTATTTAATTCATGGGGGTAAATAGTACTTAAAAATATTTTGTATAAAAATAAAGATTGTAGTTTAAATAAAAAAATTTAATCAATCCATAATTTATCTTAACGTTTTATAGACTTAATATCGATGATTTGGTAAAATATACGTGTAGATTATATTGGAAGAAGTAAAATTATGAAAAAAATAAGAAATAATAAATTTCTATACAACTTTGTATCTGAAACTGTTCTTGCGCTTATTCTTTTTCCACTAATAGATATGTTTTTTAGAGTTGTAATTGAAAAAAAAGAATTTATATATTCAGTAAATGAACATATAATTGGGGCAATTCTTTTTGGATTATTTTTTGCTTTTTTTACAATTATTTTAAATAAGATTGATACAAAAAAAAATCATGAATAACAAATTATATTATTATATTAAGATATTAGGAACTGATTAATTAGTTCCTTTTTATATTGACAAAATAAAAAATATAACATACAATATTATTGTATTAAGAAAGCAATACAGTGAGGTGAAGATATGGAAATTACCTTTGATAATAATATTCCAATATATATACAACTAGTAGAATATATGAAAATATATTTAATTTCAGGAGTTTTCAAATGTGGTGAGAAGTTACCATCGGTTAGAGATTTTGCAACTGATTTTAAAGTTAATCCCAATACAATGCAAAAGGCACTAGCTGAACTTGAAAGCTTGAAGCTTATATATACTGAAAGAACTAATGGCAAATATGTTACGAAAGAAAAAAAATTAATTGAAAAATTAAAAGATGAATATGCTATTACTCTTGCAAAAAGCTATTTTCAAGGTATGAAAAGAATTGGATTGGGCAAAGCTGATTCTATAAAATATTTAGAAAGGGTAAATGAGTAATATGAAATTATTAGAAATTAAAAGTTTAAATAAATCTTTTGATAATAAAAAAGTATTAAAAGATATTAATTTAAACATTTCTAGTGGCAAAATAATAGGTTTGTTAGGAAAAAATGGTGCTGGAAAAACTACATTAATTAAACTGATAAATGATTTATTAACACCTACAAGCGGAGAAATATTAATTAATGGAAAAAAAATAGGAGTTGAAACAAAGAAAGTTGTATCTTATTTACCAGAAAGAACATATTTAAATAAACAAATGAAAGTTTTCGAAGTAATTAAACTTTTTAAAGATTTTTATGAAGATTTTGATGATAAAAAGGCAAAAAAGTTATTAAAAGAATTAGATTTAGATATTGAACAACATTTAACTAAAATGAGTAAAGGTATGCAAGAAAAAGTGCAGCTAGCACTTGTTATGTCAAGAAAAGCTGATTTATATATTTTAGATGAACCATTAAGTGGCGTAGATCCTGCAACCAGAGATTATATATTAGATACAATATTATCTAATTTTAATGAAAAAGCTAGTATAATTATTTCAACACATTTAATATCTGATATAGAAAGAATTTTAGATGAAGTAATATTTATTGATAAGGGAAAAGTAGTATTACAAAGTTCTGCAGATAAACTTAGAAATAAAGAAAAAGCGTCAATTGATGAAATCTTTAGGAGGATGTTTAAATGGTAAATAAATTATTAAAATACGACTTAAAATATATGATTAAGAATATGGCAATATTTTATATACTATCTATATTTTTTGCTCTAACAACTAGAATACTATTTAATATGGAACAATCAGCAATTATTAATATAATCAGCCAAATAAGTGTTGGATGTATGTTTGCTATGATAGTAAATACTTTAATTAATACTATTATGAGAAGTTGGATAAGATTCAGAGATTCATTATATAAAGATGAATCATATTTAACACATACATTACCTGTTACAAAAAATGAATTATATAATTCAAAGTTTATACAAATGTTAATATTTTTCTTTATAAGCTTTATCATTATTTTAATAAGTTTATTTATAGCTTACTATTCAAAAGAAAATTGGTTAGCAATAACTAATTATATAAAAACGATTACAACAGGTTTAAATATAAGTACTTTATTTTTTATTACAATGACTATTATAATTATTTTTTTAGAAATATTTAATGCAATTCAATGCGGCTTTCTTGGAATTATTATGGGTAACAAGATGAATAATAGTAAACTAGGATATTCAGTTTTCTTTGGAGTTATAATTTACCTAATTGCACAAGCAATTATATTATTATTAGTATTTATTTATGGATTATTCGATTCAACAGTTATGGAACTATTTAAAACAGCAACAATTAATATTGATGTAAAAGCTTTTAAAGTTTTAGCTATTGTATCATCTTTGTTATATATATTAATTATATTTATTATGAGTATGTTATGCAAAAAAGAGCTAAATAAAGGCGTTAATATTGAATAAAAGATAGATGATATCTAATATTTTATAAAAAAATATTTTAATAGGAAAGAAAGTAATTATGAATAAAATAAATTCTAAAGACTTATATACCAATCGATTAGAATTAAGAATTCCAAAAATGGAAGAACAGCATAGATTGTGGGAGATTTTGATTGTTGAAAATATTAATCAATATTATTTTCCTACTCCGGATAGAATATTTGCTAAGAATAATTTATCTAAAGATAAAATTGAAGATCTAAAAAAAGCAAGGAAAATATTTATGGAACAATTATCTGATTGGAAAAGGCAAGAACCATTTTATAAAAAGAAAATAAAATTGATTCAAACACAAGATGATAGTCAAAAATATACTTGGAGTATTTTTCTTAAAGGAACAAATACAGTTATAGGTCAAATAACTTGTCAACCTAAAGATAATGAGCTTGAAAATATAAGAGATATTGGCTGGTATATAGATGCTAATTATCAAAGGAAAGGTTATGCAACAGAAGCTGCTATTAAAGTATTAGATTTTATGTTTAATGAAGTAGAAATAACTGATATTAAAACAAGTGCAGCCGAAATAAATTATGGATCTTGGAAAATTATGGAAAAACTTGGATTTGAATTTATTGGCAAAAAAAAATCAACATATTATAAAGATGATGAGATATTAGTCTGTAAAGAATATCATGGAAATAAAGAATTATTTTTAAATAGAAATAATAGTTAAAAATTACAAAAAAAGATATTAAAATCTAGTTAAAAATTTGAGTGAAGAAGAATTATTAAAATTGAAAGGTGATTTTGAAACAAAGAAATTAAAGTTCTTTAATATAGAAGACGTCCCAGAAAATCTTATGGATAAATAATTAATAAAATCATATTTAAATTATGTAAATAAAAGACACAGATAAAATACCAAAATAAATGTAATAATTTTTTAAATAAATGCTAAATTGAAGTAATAAAATGTATAAAAATATTTTATTGTAACTAATCTCGAAAGATCAATAAAAAAAGATTTTACGAGATTTTTTTCAATTAAAGATGAATAGAATTGATTTTTAATTTTTTTTAGTATAATATAAAAGTATAAATAAAAATTATGCAGGAAAAAAGGGTAGGAATAATGAAAAATGAAAAAGTCAAAGAAAAAAAAGAAATATTTAATGAAAAAAAATTAGGGATTTTAGTTGCAATATTTTTAGGAATAACAACACTTCTTGTTGCTTGGGCAGGATGGATAGGATCATTGCATGGTGGAATTCAAGCAATAAACTTTACAAAAAGCAATAATTTGGCAGCTAAAGGTAATGCTGAATATAATGTAGCTGCACAAATTTATCTATCTGATTTATTTGCTTGGAATACTATTTTTAATTTAAGATTAGATATGGAAACTGCTAGAGAAAAAGGTGAAGAAGCTGAAGCAAAAGTTATAGAAACTAAAATACAAAAAATAATGAAAGAAAGTTGTTCACCAAAACTTTTAGAATATATTAATTTGAATAATCTAGATGGTGAATCATCATCGCCTTTTGAAAAAGAAGATTTTGTAAATAGTTATTTTGAGACAGCAAAAGGATTATTAGACGAATCACAGAAAGTTTTAGAAGAAGGAAAACAGGATAATTTACGTGGTGACTCATATAAATTAGTTACTGTAATTTATTCTCTTGTATTATTTTTACTTGGTATTGTAGGAATACTTAAAGACTTTCAAAATCGTAAAATATTATTTATTTTCTCAGTATGTATTTTAATATTTGGAATAATTTATATGTTAAGAATACCAATGCCAACAGGATTTAATATTACAAGCTTTTTTAACTATAAATAATAAATTTTAGAATAGAAATATTATAGTATATATAGTAGGAGTAATATATGAATACAATAATAAGAGAAACTAAATATGTAAGAGTAATGGATGATATTAAATCTAATGCAGGAAATTTTGAATATAAAATAAATGAAATTAATGTTGCGAAAAAGTGGAACCCTAAAAAATCGGATGCAGAAGAAATGGGAGGTTTTAATTTTTCTAAAGAGGATAAAATACTTAGATGGTTACATAGAGGAGATACTATATACGATGTTATTATTCCCACTAGCGCAGAAGTAGTTAAGATTGATGAAGAAAAAGGTATATATAGAACAAATAAAATTATTGTAACTAATCCTAAAAAAATAACAGATGAGATGGTAATAAAATTATATAAAAAAAGTAATTTATCAAATAAGATTATCGCCCAGTGTTTATTAACATTAATATGGAAAGATAGATTAGAAATATCTAAATATATAATTAAAGATAGGGTTAATATGAATAATGTTAATGAAATAATAGATGAATTTGTTCGTTATGCAGGGGATAAAAATTTAGCTTATGAAAGTACTCAAGAAATATATAATATTTTAAAAGAAATAAAAAGCTCAAATGATATAAGCTTATATGTTGATAAAAAACCATATATAAAAAAAATAACAGATGATAAAATAATAAACATTACAGGAGAATCAGGTAGTGGGAAATCATATTATGTAGACAAGTATTTAAAAAAAGGTGATTGTATTGTTATTGATACAGATTTAATATTTGATAACAAAAAAACGGATAATATTGATTTAATAGAAATAAAAAAAATATTTAAAAATAAAAGTAAGGATTGCTTTATTACAGATTTTGATAATTGCTATTTAGAAATTTTAAATTTTTTTAAAAATAGTGATAAAACGATTATTATAGATTCTGCTCAGTATAGAAATATAAAAGATTATTCTATTTTAAAAGGAAAAATAATTGTTATAAGGAACCTGTATTGATAAATGTTTTGAAAGGGTATTATATAGATGGAAAAATAGAAATGAAAATTATAAATTAGAAGATTATATGAAATATAAAGAACGAAAAAAAGGAATGTTTAAATGGTATAAAAGTTTAAATAAGTTTATTGAAAAAGTTCAAAATATAAATAAATAAAAAGTTCGAAGATGGAGGATTAAAATGGAAAAAAAAGAATTTAACTTAAATGGAATATTTTATAATGAAAATAATGAGTTTATTCCACTAACTGCTAGAAATGGCAACACAAATGGAAATTTATCTCATTTACGAAACACATACTTAGAAGCTGAAAAAAGTTATTTTGAAAAAATATTAGAAGATGAAGAAATTAGAAATAGTTTTTATTCATTTATTAATTATGATAGTGAGAAACTGTTTAAATATGCAATGGAAATACAATATAATTTAGAAACAGGAGCAATAGAGACAAAAGAACAGTTAGAACAAATGAAATTATTAACACCGGAACAAAGAGATATGGAACATATTAGGAATTTAGAAAAAGCTGAAGGATTAATGTGTTTATTATTTGCTGCAGCTCGTGATAAAGTTGATATTTTAGAGTTAGTTAAAACATTACAAAATAGTAAAACAAGATAGTGACAATAAATATAAAATATGATAAAATGATATTACATCTTATAAAGAGCAATGGAGGGACTAGCCCAATGAAGTTGCACCAACCTATTAAATTAGGTGGTAAAGCTAGATCTATAAGATAACTTTTTACACTCAAAGAGTTATCTTGAGTGTTTTTTATTTGATGTAAAGGAGACTCTTATAATAAGAAATAGATGAAGTCAAAAGATAAATTTGATATAAT
>CAMKGA010000040.1 GCA_946412015.1 uncultured Caryophanales bacterium | reverse complement strand
TGGTGTGAGAGGGACAAATTTACAAGTTATTGTAAAATTTTCTCTACTCGATTATAAAAAATATAAATATGAAAGGAATTTATATATTTTTATTGTATAATATTTAAAGGAGGTATTTATGCTTGAATTAAAAAATATTACTAAAATTTATAAAACATTTAATATAACTCAAAAAGCATTAAATAAAGTTAGTATAAAATTTAGAGATAATGAATTTGTATCAATATTAGGTGCATCTGGTAGTGGTAAAACTACTATGTTAAATATTATTGGTGGTCTTGATCGTTATACAACTGGTGATTTATTAATTAATGGAATAAGCACAAAAAAATACAAAGATAAGAACTGGGATACATACCGTAATCATAAAGTTGGCTTTGTATTTCAAAGTTATAATTTAATATCTCACCAAACGGCTCTATCAAATGTGGAATTAGCATTAACTCTAAGTGGTGTTGGTAAAAAAGAAAGAAGAAAAAGAGCTATATCTGCATTAAAGAAAGTGGGGCTTATTGATCATATATATAAAAAACCTAGTCAAATGTCTGGAGGGCAAATGCAAAGAGTTGCTATTGCACGTGCTCTTGTTAATAATCCAGATATACTACTTGCAGATGAACCAACAGGTGCCCTAGATTCTAAAACAAGTTTACAAATTATGGATTTATTAAAAGAAATAGCAAAAGATAGATTAGTAATAATGGTTACTCATAATCCTGAACTTGCAAATAAGTATTCTACTAGAATTGTAAAACTTAAAGATGGAAGTATTATTGATGATTCTAATCCATATGATGAAAACATTGAAAATGTAGATAATTTTATTGGTAAAAAAACATCCATGTCTTTCTTTACCGCACTATCTCTTAGTTTGAATAATTTAATGACAAAAAAAGGTAGAACCTTTTTAACTGCATTTGCAGGTTCAATTGGTATTATTGGAATTGCTTTAATACTAAGTTTATCTAATGGTGTTTCTAATTATATTAATAGTAAAGAAGAAGAAGCATTGTCAAATTATCCACTAATTATAGAAAAAAATTCTATGGATATGACAAGTATGATGATGAGTATGATGCGCTCAAATAGTAAAGAACATAAAGATAATAGTATTTATTCTAATAATATATTATCTGATTTATTAACATCATTTAAAGTCAAAGTAAATAATCTATCTGAATTTAAAAAATATTTAGATAAAAATAGTAAAATTGATAAATATTCAAATGATATAGTATATGGATATGATTTAGATGTAAATTTATACACTGAAGATATAGACGGTAATCTCCTTAAAGTAAATCCGACAGATATAAATGAAAAATTAGGAAATTTAAGTAAGTTTTTACAATTCTCTGAAACAAATGTTTTTACAGAATTATTTGATGATGAACAAATGCTTTTAAACAACTTTGATTTAATTAAAGGTAAGCTTCCAGAAAAATATAATGAGGTAGTTATAATGATAGATTCTAATAATGAAATAAGTGATTATACTTTGTATGCATTAGGGTTAAAAAGTCAAAGTGAACTTGAAGAAATGGTTAAAAAAAGTGAAAATGGTGAAGATGTAAAATCAAAGATAGATAAGTATTCATTTGATGACTTAATAGGTTTAACATATAAACTAATATTAAATAGTGATTATTATGTTAAGGAAAATAATATATGGATTGATAAATCTAAAAATAATGATTACCTAAAAGAAATAATAAATTCAGGTGAAGATGTTAAAGTGGTAGGTATTATAAGATCACATGAATCATCATCAATGAATACAACTGGATCAATTGGATATACTAAAAAATTAACTGATTATGTTATTAATAAAATAAATGAAAGTGATATTGTAAAAGAACAAAAAGAAAAACCTAGTATAAATGTTTTTACATCAAAATCATTTGATGATACTGATATAAAAATAGATCCTAGTATTTATATGCTTAGTGAAGCTGAAATAAAATCATATATTGAAAATATAATGGATACTAAAAGTACATATGAGACAAATTTGAAAAAACTAGGTTCTATGGATTTATCATCACCTGATAGTATTAAAATATATCCTAAAGATTTTAAATCTAAAGATGAAATAGTAAAAATAATAGATAATTATAATGAAAAAAAGAAAGAGAATGATAAAATAACGTATACAGATGCTGTAGGTATGATGATGAAAAGTGTAACATCTATTGTAAATATTATAAGTTATGTATTGATTGCTTTTGTTGGAATTAGCTTAGTAGTTTCTAGTATTATGATTGGAATAATAACATATATATCTGTATTAGAAAGAAGAAAAGAAATAGGAATATTAAGAGCAATAGGAGCTAGAAAAAAAGATATATCGCGTGTATTTAATGCAGAAGCAATAATAGAAGGTTTGTCTGCAGGAATACTTGGAATATTAATAACACTCATTATATCAATTGTTGTAAATATAATAGTATTAAATATTTTTAACGTTCACAATATTATGAATCTTCCATTATTAGCTATATTTATATTAATATTTATAAGTGTTTTCTTAACATTTATTGCGGGACTTGTACCTTCAAAAATTGCAAGTAAAAAAGATCCAGTAATTGCACTAAGAGAAGAATAATTTTTTAAATCTCGTTTTCAAGACGAGATTTTATCATTATAATTAAACTGTTAATTTTTATTATAATATGTTATTATTAAAGTAAGGTGATTATGTGAATGACTTAAAGATGATAAAAAAATATTATGGTGAGGAAATGATGCATTTATGTAAAAAACTATTTCCAACATTATTAGAAGAAGAGGGTAAATTGTTTTCTATACTTAGCGAACATTTTGCTTATAATAAATTCTTATATAATGATATAATTAATCAGGATATGGTTATTAGTTTTACTAATTTTATATATAGCTTTGCGGGCATTGATATTACTGATGCAATAGTAGATAAAACTCCATCTGAATTAATGGAAGAAGCTGGGTATAAATTATATGAATGTAAAACAGAAGAAGAGATTAATTCATTTAGAAAATATTATAAAAAAGAAGAGGAATTATGTACATTTGATAGTAATAGACTTGAAGAATGCTATGTTTTCTTTGCAGTAAAAAAAGATGTAAATAAAATTAAAAGAGAAAATTTTAAGATACCAAAAAGACAAGATGAATATGGCGTATCTGTAATTAGTATACAATTTACAAGAGGGGATAATAATATATTATCAATAAAAAATAGATATAACCACAATGTAGATAATCCAGATGCTACATATTCTAATAATTTAGAATTAATAATTCCAGGATTAACATATAGTTTTGAGAAATATTATAATTTGCATATAAACTCAAATTTTAAAGGAAATTTTGAATTAGATAATTATGTTTTAGCTAAAGATAATAAATTATATAAATATAATTATCAAATAGGAGATTATTATTACTGTTCAGATAATATTATAATCGATACTCTAGGTAATATCATAACTAAGTATTGTGAAAAAGAAAAATATCTTGTAATGGATTATTTTATAGTAGATATAGTAAATAAAAAAGTATTTTTTCACGATATAACTATTAAAGATAGTTTAAAAGATCAACTAAGAAACATAAAAAAAATAGAAATACAAAATAATAAAGAAAAAGGTACTAAACAAGTAAATTTTATTTTAAACGATGAAACTAATATATATGTTGAATTAAATGATAAAAATCAAATTATAGGATATACAAATTATAATATAAAAACAATTGAAGATTATTTTTTATACTATAATAAAACACTTTTAAAAATAGACATACCAAATGTAGAAGAAATTAAGGACTATTTTTTATCAGAAAATGTTTATTTAAAAGAAGCATTTTTTCCATATTTAAAAAAAATAGGTACATATTTTTTATATAATAACTTATTTTTATCATCATTTCATGCACCAAATTTAGAAAAAATAGATAATTACTTTTTATACAAAAATAATAGTCTATTAAGATTAGAATTTCCAAGTTTAAAAAATTTACAACCTGAATCATTACAAATGAATAATTCACTTATAGAATTAATTATTCCTAAAGTATCTATGATAGATGGAATACTTAATAATAACATTGTTTTAGAAAATTTATATGCTCCAAGTATGAAATATTGTTCAAGATCTTTTTTATCAAGCCATCCAAATAGAAGAGAAGTATTAAAGAACAAAAAAAAGTTATCCACAAATAGTGAGAAGAAATTATAGTACGAGGTATTTTATGGATGATTTAAAATTAATAAAAAAATATTATGGAGAAAATTTTATGCATTTGTGTAAAAAGTTATTTCCAACAATATTAGAAGAAAGTGGAACTTTGTATAATATTATTTCTAATAAATTTTCCCATTCTAAAAATTTATATAATGATTTAATAGAACAAGATAAAGTTATAGATTTTAAAAATTATATATATAGTTTTACCAAAGAAAATGATTCAATTGTAAAAATAGAAAAAACACCCTTTGAACTAATGAATGATGCTGGATATAATTTATACGAATGCAAGAATCAGGATGATATATTATCTTTTAAAAAATACTATAAAAAAAATGAGGAGTTATGTACATTTAAAGAAGAAAGATTGAAAACTAATTATGTGTTTTTTGCAGTAAAAAAAGATGTCGATAATATAAGAAGAGAAGATTTTAAAGTACCAAAAAGACAAGATAGATATGGCGTATCAGTTATTAGTATACAGTTTACTAAAGGAGATAATAATATATTATCAATAAAGAATAGATATAATCATAATGTTGAAAACCCTGATGCCACATATTCTAATAATTTAGAAAATATTATCCCAGGATTAACATATAGTTTTAACACATATTATAATTTTAATATTGACTTTAAAGACTCATTTGAATTAAATGGCTGGGTTAAAGCAAATGATAATAAGTTTTATAAATATAATTATGAAATAAATAATATATATTACTGTACTGACAATATAATAATTGATTCTAATAGAAATGTAATTAATGATTTTAAAGAGAAAGAAAAATTTATAGTTATAGATTATTTTATATTAGATATTGTAGATAAGAAAATTTGTTTATATGATGAAAGATTAAAAGATAGTTTTATAGATAATATAGAAATCAAAAAAATTAATATTTTAAAAAATAAAAATCAAAACACAAAAACAATTGAAATTGTTCCATTAGAAGGAGATAATATTGCAATAAAAATAAACTCTAAAAATCAAATATTAAGTTATATAAATAATAATATAAAAAAAGTTAAGGATAATTTTTTATGCGATAATACAACTATTAATGAAATAATAATGAATAGCTTAGAACAAACAGGTGATTATTTTTTAGAAAAGAATAAATGTTTAAAATATATAGAATTTAATAAGTTAAAAAATGCAGGCAATAATTTTATTTCTAATAACAGAATAATAGAAATAGCTATTATGAATAACCTAGAAAAAGTAGGACATAAGTTTATGTATGAAAATAGATCTATTAAGATGTTTTTAGCACACAATTTAAAAAAAGTAGGTAATTATTTTTTTAGTAATGCAAGTTTTAATTTGATAAGTTTAGTTTTTAATAAATTAGAAGTAGCTGGTGATGGTTTCTTTGATAAAAATATAAGTGTAAAAAATTTTCAAGCACCAAATTTAAGAATTGTAGGAAATAGTTTTTTTAGATATAACAAAAATATAGAAGAGTTAATACTTGATAATTTAGAAGTAGCTGGCGATATGTTTTTATATAGTGATGATATGCTTAAATATTTTTCAGCTTCTAAACTAAAAAAAGTAGGTAAATATTTTTTAAAAAAAGCTTCATATGTTAAATGTAATATTGCAATACTAAATGAGGATAAAATAAAAAAAGGAGATGAAATAAATGGTAAAATTAGAAATCACTAATGTCATGGATTACTATTACGTGGTAAAAGGTGATAAATATAATGATAAAAGATTATATATTAAATTTTATGGTATAGAAAAATTGAATATTGGTGATTTAATATATATAGATGAATCTGTTATTGATGAAAATATTCCCCTTTATTTTGGAAAAATAAAAGGTAAATATGGAAAAGATGATATAACAGAAAAAGAACTAGCAATTTTAAAAAGAAATAATGAAAAATTATATTTTCAAAGATATTATGGGTAATACATTTTAAAAAAATGTATTATTTTGTATTTTACATCTATTATATTATGTAATTATTTATTCGTAAAATTGTTTACAAGTTTAATTTAAATACAAATGTAAATAAAGGTAAGTTAAATTAATATTTATAACATATATTAAGTGGGAGTAAAATAAAAGTTTTTACACTAATGATTTAAAATTAATGAATTAGACAATTTGAATAAATGGTTGAATGAAAAATTAGATGCCCATATATAAAAAAAAAGAAATTAGTAAAAGAAAAAGCCCGTAAATAAAACAAATGGGCAATAAAGATTTCATTTAAAAAATTTGAATAAATTTAAAAATAACTCTTGTCTTTTTTTTTTTTTTTTTGATAGACTTAATATAAAGGTAATATATAAGATAGGAGAAGTGATTATATGAAGAAAAAAGCATTTACCTTAATAGAATTAATAGCAGTATTAGTAATACTAGCAATCTTGGCACTAATAGTAACACCACTAGTTATGAATATAATTAGAAAAGCAAAGATTAGTGCAGATAAGAGAAGTATTGATGCATACGGGCGTAGTATTGAACTAGCAATCGCTGGATATTTACTAGATACAGGAAGTTTCCCAACATCGATAGAACAACTAACAATAGAATATTCAGGAGATGAAGTAGTATGTTCAACTACTAATCTTAATTCAGATTCATCTATATATCTTGATGGATGCACTGTAGATGGTAGAAATGTAGAATATCATTATGGAGAGAATAAAAGTTCAACTCCAGAACCAGTTACTCCATCATACACAGCATATCAAGTAGGAGACCATGTATCATATAATGGTGTTACATACTATGTAATAGAAGACTCAGATACTACTAATGATACTGTTAAATTATTAAAAGAAAATCTGTTAACTTTTAAAGAAATGGGAATTTCTGATGAAGATAATTATGGATATACTGAATTTGGAGGTTCAATTGATTATTCACAATCAACAGTAAAGCAAAAAGTTGATTTTTGGAAAAATAATGCAGTTAAATCAGGAGATAATGCAACTGCAAGGCTAATTACTCATGAGGAACTGATAACAAATTTAGGCTATGAAAACAGAGTTGGAACTATTAATCCGTCAACAAATGGAACAACACCAACTTGGATATATAACTGTGAAAGAGATTATTGGACAATGAGTCAATTTGGAGATGCTTCTTCCCAAGTTTGGAGAGTAATTGTAATGGATAATGGTATAATTGGGGAAGATACTGTATCTGGATATAATTATGTCCGTCCTGTTCTTGAGCTAAACAAATCTGCTGATATAACTAAACTTAATTAGCAAATAGAATTAATTGAATGCTTGAAACTAGTACTAACTAGTTTTTCTTTTGGAAACAAGTTAGGCCTTTTACATATAATATCTTAGTTGACAATAATTAATTGTTTTGTTAAAATTTATATCGATAAAGGAGTTGATTATATTGTTTAGTTTGCTTAAAAAGATGAATAAAAAACAAGTTATATATGTATTTATATGTGTTATATTTATCACTTTACAAGTATGGCTTGATTTAAAATTACCTGATTATATGACTAGTATTACAAGACTAGTTCAAACAGAAGGTAGTAAGATGAATGATGTGCTTATTGAAGGTGCAAAGATGATGGCTTGTGCTTTTGGTAGTTTAATATCTGCTTTTATTACCGGTTATTTTGCTTCATATGTTGCTGCATCTTTTGGTAAGAACTTAAGACGTGATATATTTACTAAGGTAGAGTCTTTTGGTATGGAGGAGATTAAGAAGTTTTCAACTAGTAGTTTAATTACTCGTACTACTAATGATGTAACGCAGGTTGTTATGCTTATCGCAATTGGACTTCAGGTAATTATTAAAGCTCCTATTATGGCTACTTGGGCTATATTTAAAATAGCAGGAAAAGGATTCGAATGGAGTATTGCTACTATTATTACTGTTGCAATTATCCTTTTATTAATATCTATTATTGTTAAAATAGTATTACCTAAGTTTAGAAAGATTCAAACATTAACAGATAATTTAAATAGAGTAACTAGAGAAAACTTAAAAGGTATTAGAGTAGTTAGAGCATATAATGCAGAGGATTATCAAGAATATAAATTTAAAAACGCTAATGAAGATTTAACTAATACTCATATGTTTACAGGACGTATGATGAGTTTAATGATGCCTGTATTATCTCTTTGTAGTAATGGTCTTACTCTTGCTATTTATATAATAGGTGCATATTTAATTAATGGTGCGGTAGTTGCAGATAAGATAAATATATTTAGTAATATGGTAGTATTTACTTCTTATGCAATGCAAGTAATAGTTGCATTTATGTTACTTGTAGTTATATTTGTTCTATATCCTAGAAGTGCAGTATCAGCTAAAAGAATATTAGAAGTATTAAGAAGTAAATCATCTATTACAGATGGTACTAAGACTAGTGGTAAGAAAAACATGAGTGGGGTAGTAGAGTTTAAGAATGTATCATTCAAGTATCCTGATGCAGAAAGTTATATGTTAAAAGATATTACTTTTAAAGCAAATAAAGGAGAGACTGTTGCATTCATTGGTTCTACTGGTTCAGGAAAATCAACTCTTATTAATTTAATACCAAGATTTTATGATGCAACTTCAGGTGAAGTGTTAGTAGATGGAGTTAATGTAAAAGATTATAAATTAGAAAGTCTTAATAATAAAATAGGTTATGTACCACAGAAAGCAGTAATGTTTGCAGGAACTGTAAATAGTAATGTTGCATATGGTAAAAGTAATAAAAAGATTACTGATAATATGATAAAAGAAGCAGTTAATATTGCTCAGGCAGAAGAATTTGTAACTAAGATGGATAATAAATATGAAAGCCATATTGCGCAAGGTGGTACTAATATTTCAGGAGGACAAAAACAAAGATTAAGTATTGCAAGAGCTATTGCAAGAAATCCTGAGGTATATATATTTGATGATTCATTTAGTGCTTTAGATTATAAAACTGATTCAGTATTACGTAAAGAGTTAAAAAAATATACTAAGAATGCCACTACACTAATCGTTGCACAAAGAATTGGTACTATTATGAATGCAGATAGAATTATAGTACTTGATGAAGGTAAAATAGTAGGTAGTGGTACTCATAAAGAGTTACTTAAAAGTTGTGAAGTATATAAAGAGATTGCACTTTCACAATTAAGTGAGGAGGAATTATAATGGATAATAAAAATAGAAATACTCCAAAGGGAGGACCTCACACAAGAATAGCTGAAAAACCTAAGAACTTTAGTGAGTCAATAAAAAAACTATTTAATAAGTTACAAGATTTTAAAATAAGTATGCTAGTTGCAATATTACTTGCTTTATTTTCATCAATATTAACTATTATTGGACCAAATAGAATAAGTGATATGACTGATGAGATTGCAAAGGGCTTGATGGGACCAATAGATATGAATAAAATAAGATCTATTGCAATATTTTTAGGCATTATATTTGCCTTAAGTGCAATATTTAACTTTATTCAAAGTTTTATTATGGCAACTGTATCTAATAAATTTTCAAGAAATTTAAGACGTGAAATATCATCAAAAATAAATAGATTATCACTTAAATACTTTGATAATCATGCATATGGTGACGTATTATCACGTGTTACTAATGATGTAGATAGCATAGCTATGACAATGAATCAGAGTGTTGCAACCTTAGTATCAGCTTTAACACTCTTCCTAGGTTGTATACTTATGATGTTTATAACTAACTGGATACTTGCTATAACTGCTATTTTATCTACAGTATTTGGGTTCTTATTTATGACAATAGTATTATCTAAATCACAGAAATACTTCAAGATGCAACAAGAGTCGTTAGGTGATATAGAAGGTCATATAGAAGAAATATATTCAGGACATAGTGTAGTTAGGGTATATAATGGTATTGAAGAATCTAATAAGAAGTTTGATGAGATTAATGATAAATTGTTTGTTTCTGCTAGAAAAAGTCAATTTTTATCAGGTTTAATGCAACCAATGATGTTATTTATCGGAAACTTTGGTTATGTTGCAGTATGTGTGGTAGGAGCACTTCTAACTATGAATGGACATATTACATTTGGTGTAATAGTAGCATTTATGATATACGTTAGATTGTTCTCTCAACCTTTATCACAAATAGCTCAAGCTATGACTAATTTGCAAACATGTGCAGCAGCAGCAGAACGTGTTTTTGAATTTTTAGACGAAGATGAGATGACTGATGAGGCTAACTTAAAAAAGAGTCTAGATGTATCTAAAGTAAAAGGAGATATTAAATTTAATCATGTTAAGTTTGGATATGATGAAAGAATAATTATTAATGACTTTAGTGCTGATATTAAAGCAGGTAGTAAGATTGCACTAGTAGGGCCTACTGGAGCAGGTAAAACTACTATGGTTAATTTACTGATGAAGTTTTATGATATTAAAGATGGAGATATTAAAATAGATGGTATATCTACTAAAGAATTAACAAGAGAGAATATTCATGATTTATTTATAATGGTATTACAAGATACTTGGTTATTTGAAGGGACTATTAAAGAAAATATCGTATATAATAAACCTAATGTAGCCTTAGAAGAAGTAAAAGAAGCATGTAAGACTGTTGGACTGGATCATTACATTAAAACATTACCAGAAGGTTATAATACAGTAATTACTGATAATGATTCATTATCTCAAGGAGAAAAACAGTTGTTAACAATTGCTCGTGGTATGATAAAAAATTCTCCGTTTTTAATTCTAGATGAAGCAACATCTAGTGTAGATACTAGAACAGAAGAATTAGTTCAGAAGGCAATGGATAAATTAATGGCAGGTAGAACCTCATTTATAATAGCTCATAGACTTTCTACAATAAAAAATGCTGACTTAATACTTGTACTTAAAGATGGAAACATAATTGAACAAGGTAATCATAAGCAGTTGATGAATAAAAAAGGATTCTATTGTGATTTATACAATTCACAATTTCAAAAATAAAATAATTATAAAATTTAAAAATATATATTAATTATTTTGATAGTCAATTACAAACAATTGACTTTTTTTTTTATCATTGATATACTGTTAACATAGAGGAATGATATCATGAATAATGAAAAGAATAATTTTGGGGTTAACAATCAGCTACCTCCTATGGGTAGTGCTGTTATTGATGATTTGCAGAATGATGTAAATAATTTTAGTAATTTTAATGATAATACTAGTCAAATTGATCAGAATAAGAACGTATCGGTATTTGATTTGATGAATCAATTTTCAAATTTGAATAATGAACCGGTTAATAGTACTTCGGTAGTACCGAATATGATTCCACAAACAATGGATAATAGTATGGCTAGTCAAATGCCAGTAAATAATACTCCAGTAGCGGCAAATATGATTCCACAAACAATGAATAATAGTATGGCTAGTCAAATGCCAGTAAATAATGCTCCAGTAGCAGCAAATATGATGCCCCCAACAATGGATAATAGCATGGCTAGTCAAATGCCAGTAAATAATGCTCCAGTAGCAGCAAATATGATTCCACAAACAATGGATAATAGTATGGCTAGTCAAATGCCAGTAAATAATACTCCAGTAGCGGCAAATATGATGCCCCCAACAATGGATAATAGCATGGCTAGTCAAATGCCAGTAAATAATACTCCAGTAGCAGCAAATATGATGCCCCCAACAATGGATAATGGCATGGCTAGTCAAATGTCAGTAAATAATATTCCGGTAATGGCGCCAGAGTTGCCTTCTACTATAGATAATAATGCACAATTATCGGATGATAATATGCCAGTTGATTTGAGTAGACCGGATTTAACTAAACAAACGGATAATTTTTCACTTGGCAATGATTCTAATGAAAATGGTATGATTGTACCTCCTATTATTGTTCCAGAAGATGTAGTTCCAGAAGAAGTTGACAAAGATAAGTTGATTAATTCATTAATGAATGATATTTCATCATCAAAAGAAGATAATAGTAATGAAGAACTAAATACTAATAATCCTGAAAATAATCAAGAAATTACTGATAAGCCAAAGAAAAAGTCACATAAAATATTATTAATTATAATTATAGGGATTGTATTATTACTTGTGATTGCCATCTTGTTGTATTTTTTACTTTTTAATAAAAATTTAAAAAGTAGTAAGACTACTTGTACAATTCAAAGTTTTGATGATGTGAATAATTATGAAACTTACGAAAATATAACATTGAATTTTAAAGGAAATAAATTAAATGGTGCTGAAATAGATCATAATATTACTTTTCATGAAGCTCCTGAAGAACAAAAAGCAGCTCTTCTTGCAAATTTTAAAAATGAATATGAAGGTAGGGGAAAAGATTTTTCATCCATTGAATATGATAATGGAGTAGAATTTATTGTTACATATGAACCTGAAGATTTTAAGAATTCATTTGGAATGGATGATAATAATATGAATAAAGAAAATATAATTGGTTCATTAAAAAATAGTGGATATACTTGTGATTAGTATATCTTTTTTGTAATGTTTTATGATATTATATATATTGGTGGTAAAATGTTAGATAATTTAAATAAAGAACAAAAAGAAGCGGTAATGTATAAAGATGGACCACTTTTAGTAATGGCAGGTGCAGGCTCTGGAAAAACAAAGGTACTAACAACTAGAATTGCATATTTAATTGAAAATGGTATCGATCCATATAACATTTTAGCTATTACTTTTACTAATAAAGCTGCAAGAGAAATGCAAGATAGAATAGTAAAGTTAATAAAAGATAAAGCTAAATTTATGCAAATATCGACATTTCATTCTTTTGGATTAACAATTATAAAAAGATACTATGAATATGTAGGATTAAGTAAGAATTTTACAATAGTAGATAGTGATGATACGGTATCACTTGTAAAAAAATTAGTTAAAGATGCTGGATATGATATTAAAACATATAATCCTAAAACAATAAGAAATAAAATAAGTAGTGCTAAAAATGAGTTATTAACTCCAGATGAATTAGCAAGTTTTTCTGCTTGTAAATTTGATGATGTAGTAGTCGAGATATATAGGGCATATCAAAAAAAATTACTTTCTAATAATTCAGTAGATTTTGATGACTTGCTAGTTTTACCAATAAAAATATTTAAAGAAAATAAAGAAATATTAAAAATATATCAAGAACAATATAAATATATTCTTATTGATGAATATCAAGATACAAATCACGTTCAATATATTCTAACAAAAATGCTATCTGCAAAATATAAAAATATATGTGTAGTAGGTGATCAAGATCAAAGTATATATGGTTTTAGAGGATCTAATTATAGAAATATTTTAAATTTTGAAAAAGATTATCCAAATGCTAAAGTTATAATGTTGGAACAGAACTATAGATCTACTAAGAATATTTTATCAGCAGCCAATGATATAATTTCACATAATAAAAAAAGAAAAGAAAAAAAATTATGGACGGATAATATTGAAGGGGATAAAATTATTAATAAAAGATGTACTGATGAAAAAGATGAAGCATATTATGTTGTAAATAAAATTAGTGAATTAGTCTCAAGTGGTGCGACTAATGATGAGATAGCTATTTTATATAGAACAAATGCACAATCTAGAAATATTGAAGAAGCACTTCTTGGAGCTAATATTCCTTATAAAGTAGTTGGAAGCTTTTACTTTTACAATAGACGTGAAATAAAGGATTTAATAAGTTATTTAAGACTTATATATAATACTAAAGATAATATAAGTTTAACTAGAATTATAAATGTTCCAAAAAGAAAGATTGGATTAAAGACTATCGAAAAGATTACTGAAAAAGCAATTAAAGATAATAGTAGTTTATTTGAAGCTATCGATTCAGGAAAAGAATTAGAATTTAAAAAATTGATTCAAGATTTAATTGCAGATAGTGAAAACTTATCTTTAACTGAATTAGTTGATGAAATACTAGATAAAACAGGTATTAGAAAAGAATTAGAAAAAGAAGATACTATTGAATCAATTGCAAGGCTTGAAAATTTAGAAGAATTTAAATCAATAACTAAAAGTTTCGAACAAAGGTATGGAATTGTTTCACTAGAGGATTTTTTAAATGAAATAAGTTTAGTTGCTGATGTTGAAGAGGCTAAAGATAACAAAGATGTTGTAACTATGATGACAGTTCATGCTGCAAAAGGCCTAGAATTTGATTATGTATTTATTGTGGGACTAGAAGAAGGAATATTTCCACATAAAAGATCATTTTTTGATGATGATGAAATGGAAGAAGAAAGAAGACTTTGTTATGTAGCTGTTACAAGAGCAAGAAAAAAATTGTTTCTATTAAGCGCAAATATGAGAATGCTATATGGACTAGATCAGCAAAATCCAAAAAGTAGATTTTTAAGTGAAATTAGTGATGAATATTTAGATAATATATCAGTAAAGAAACAACCTATTAAGAATATGAAAAATATTAATCAATATGAAGAATATAATATAGGTCAAAAAGTAATGCACAAAGATTTTAAAGAAGGAGTCATAGTAGGTATAGATAAAAGCATATTAACTATTGCTTTTGCTTTTCCAAATGGTATAAAAAAGATTATGAAAGGGCATAATAGTATTACTAAAATAAGTTGATTATTTAAAAAATTTTTGCTATAATTTATCCAGAATAGGAGGATTATATGTACGAATTTACTAAAAAAGAAGTAAGAGAAAAATTTAAAAAAACTGAACTTGGTAAAAAATACAACTTATATTTATTATGCTCTGGAATAATTTCAATAATAATGTTTGTATCATTATTAATAATTGATATTTTATTTGGAGGAGATATAAATAATTTTACAGCATTTCAATGGGGATGTTTCACATTCAATAGTTTAGCTCTTATTATATCACTATTGTTTACTTGCTATTTTGATGGAAAAAGAGATGGTGCTATTGCACAATATGCTAAAAAAAAGTAATGTATTATAAAATACATGTGAAATGAAAAAGTAAATTCCAGTTTCATAAAGTGAAATTTAAATGTATGAGAA
>CAMKGA010000039.1 GCA_946412015.1 uncultured Caryophanales bacterium | reverse complement strand
CTCATACATTTAAATTTCACTTTATGAAACTGGAATTTACTTTTTCATTTCACGAATTTTTTTTATTACTTTTATAAATTTCTTTATTATCTACTTTAATCAATATTTCATTTATATCATAATTATCATTTAAAGAAAGACAAATAGTATTGATAACCTCATCAGGTATTGTATTTGTATCATTATTTAATATTTTATCATTTAGCTCTAATGTTAATATTTTATCAGTATATTCTAAATTTGTAATTTGAACGTTATTATTTAAAAAACTCATTAAGTGTGAATTATATATATTATTATGTTTTAATTCATCAATAATTATTTCTGCTTTTTGTTTATTACTGTTATTAATTTTAGTAACAGGTACATAGTAATAATTATCATTATATTTATTTATATAATAAACAGTAGTTTTTACAATGTCTTTATCACTATTTATATTATATTCTTTGTTAATACCAAAGTTTCTATCTAATGTTGCTGGTAGGATTATATTACTTTTAGGTAGCTTAGTTAATATTTCTCCATTAACATAAATAATTACATATTTTATTTCTTTAATACTAGTTAGAGTATATACTATATCTTCAATAATCTTTTCTTCAAACTGTTTATCTACATTTAGTAAATCACTAGAAAAGTCAACTTTGATTACATTATCTTTATAATAAATATTTAATATTTTTGTGTTTGACGGAATAATTGATTTAAAACCATTTGGAATAATATCTTGATATTTTTCATCATTTATTAAAGCAAGTAATAATTTTTTTGCTTTTAAATTAATATTTTTATCATCTAAATTTATGCTAGTTTTAGCTAAGTAGTTATTTTCATCTAGTAAAAATATTGTACTAGAAATATTTTCTTTATATTCTAGAGTTTTATTAATTTTTAATTCATTATTAGAAAAGAAATTAAAAAGAAAGATAGATATTAAAGCAATTATACAAATTGATATTTTTTTTAAGGAAATTCTTTTTATCACAGTATCACCTATACAATTTTATGAAAAAAAGTGTAATTATATACACTTTATAATGAGATCTCATTTAATCTTAATAATTCAACAACGGCATTAGCTCTTCCTTTTACTCCTAGTTTTTGCATAGTATTTGAAATATGATTTCTGACTGTTTTTTCACTTATATTAAGAGTTTGTGCGATTTCTTTAGTAGTTTTATTGCATATTAGTAATTTAAAGATTTCTTTTTCTCTTTTAGTAAGAATACTTTTATTCATGAAACCCTCTCTTCCTAAGATAGTTGGCATATATTTTACTCATATTATTTTATGAAATAGGAATATAAAGGTTCTACTTATTAAAAAATTAAATTTCTATTTTTGAAATTTAACCGTAATATATTTACTTTCATCAAAATTACTTTGAATACTACGCATTATTTTATTAGCAATCCCACTATCGTGTTCACTACTATTTATAGTTACTGTTATTTTGTTATCCTCCATTTTTATATATGAATCTAAATTTAAGTCTTCTTTTAATTTTTTTTCTAAATCTTCTTCTTTAGCGCGATTATTATTTATCTCTTTCATTTTATCATATGCTTTATTTTTATCATCTACAGTTGATTTTTCATCGTTAATAACAAGCTGTAGTTTATCTATTTCTTCTTTCATTACACTATCTGATTCAATTCTCATCGCACTTAATATATCTGCTTCTTTTATTTCTTTTACAATCTCTTTATTTTTTGTATTTTTTTCCTTTTCTTTTTGACTTGTTATATTACTAACTTTTTCTTTTGTTGTCATAAGTAGTTCACTAGGCATAGTAATATAATAAATACTTAATACTAAAATTAAACTAAATAATGTTAAAAACCATAAATTTTTTTTATTAATCATAAATCCTCCCTTATCTACTAGATTATATTAATAAGTTTTTACAATATGAATAATTAATAAAAATATTTGGTTGACAAATAATTTTTTTTCGTGTATAAACTATAAATAGAAAAGGAAGTGGACTATGCCAAAAAACTTAGTTATAGTGGAATCACCAAGTAAAACGAAACCAATTGAAAAATATTTAGGGAGTGATTATAAAGTTTTATCTTCAAAAGGTCATGTTAGAGATTTAGCTACTACTGGAAAATATGGATTTGGAGTAGATGTTGATAATGGCTTTAAACCAAATTATATTATGATGAGTGGTAAAAAAAGTGTTGTAAATGAGCTAAAAAAAGCTTTAAAAGATGCAAGTCATGTTTATCTTGCAACCGACCCTGATCGTGAAGGGGAGGCGATTAGTTGGCATTTAAAGGATGTCTTAAATTTAGATGATAAGGATTATGATAGGGTTGTTTTTAATGAAATAACGAAAAATGCAGTGGTAGATGCTTTTAAACATACAAGAAAAATAGATGATTATTTAGTTAATAGCCAAGAAACAAGAAGAATATTAGATAGAATTATTGGATTTAGATTAAGTAAACTAATTCAGTCTAAGACAAATGGTAGTAGTGCGGGAAGAGTGCAGAGTGTTGCTTTAAAGCTTATTGTAGAAAAAGAAAGAGAAATAGAAGCCTTTGTACCTGAGGAGTATTATAAAATAAAGGCAATATTTGATAACTTTGAATCAGAGTTATTTAATTATGATAATAAAGAGATTAAAATATCTTCTAAAGAAGAAAATGATAAAGTATTAAATAGTCTTAAAGAAGATTTTAAAGTAGTTAAAATCGATAAAAAGGAAAAACAAAAACAAGCTAAGATGCCTTATATTACAAGTACTTTACAACAAGATGCAAGCAATAAACTTAATTTCAATTCAAAAAAGACAATGCAAATTGCTCAGAAGTTGTATGAAGGTATGGAACTTGAAAATGAAACAGTAGGTTTAATTACATATATGCGTACAGATTCAACGAGATTATCTGATGATTTTGTTAAATCTGTATATGGATATATTAAAGAAAATTATGGAGAAGAATATATTGGATATGTGAAAAAATCTAAAAAGAAAGATAATGTTCAAGATGCTCACGAGGCAATAAGGCCAACAAGCATTAATAGAACTCCAGAAGAGGTAAGAAAATATTTAACTAATGATGAGTTTAAAATATATAGAATGATATATTATCGTGCTTTAGCTTCACTATTTGCTAATGCTAAAACTCTTAATACAACAATAATACTTGATAATAATAATTATCAATTTAAAACAACTGGTCAAATAGTTACATTTGATGGATATTTGAAAATATATAGTGACTATGAAGATTCTAAGGATACTATAGTTCCAGATTTAAAAGAAAATAGTATATTTAAAGCGAATACTATTGAAAGTACACAACATTTTACAAAGCCACCTGCAAGGTATACTGAAGCTAAGCTAATAAAAGAAATGGAAGAACTTGGAATTGGTAGACCTAGTACATATGCTACAACCATGGATATAATAAAAAAACGTGGATATGTAGTTATTGAGGATAAGAAGTTTGTTCCAACTAAAGTTGGAATTGAAATAACAGATAAATTACAACAACATTTTTCACATTTAATAAATGTAGAATATACTGCTAATATGGAATCTGATTTAGATAAAATTGCAGAAGGAAAAGAAAACTATATTGAAACACTTAAAAATTTTTATAAAGAATTTGAGCCAAGTGTAAAAAAAGCATTTGATGAGATGCCAAAAAAAGAAGCAGAAAAAACTGGAGAAGATTGTCCTGAATGTGGATCAAGTTTAGTAATTAGGCATGGAAAATATGGGGATTTTACAGCTTGTAGTAATTATCCCAATTGTAAATATATAAAATCAGAACCAAAAGAGATAGTTGTTGCATGCAAATGTCCAAATTGTGATGGAGATATCATAGAAAAGAGAAGTAAAAGAGGAAAAATTTTTTATGGATGTAATAATTATCCTAAATGTAAAACCGCATATTGGGATAAACCTACAGGAAATTTATGTAAAGAATGCAATTCAATGTTAACAATAAAAGGAAAAAGTATAAAATGCTCTAATTGTGATTACAAAGAGACTATAGATTAATTTTATTATAAAAAGATTCTAGATTTATCTAGAGTTTTTTTATTGCAAATGTATTATTATTTTGATAAACTATTCATAGTAGGAGTGGTAATATGTTTACAATGGATGAATTAGAGATTATACAATTTTTAAAAGATTTTTCAAATAAAGGTATTAAATATAGAAATGAAATAAGAAAGGAGTTTCAAAAGAAAATTGAGCGAGATTATAAAGGTGAAAAAATTATAATTGACAAAAGAATACTTGATGCATTACTTTTTGAAAAAATGTATTCACAAAATGATAATGTAATTGCTAAGATTCCCGTTTGGTCAGGACAATTTTTACAAAAAGTTGATTTAAGCAATATAGATTTTTCAGATGTATCATTTTGCATGCTGGATGATTATAGAAATAATTATTATGATTTTAAAACAAGAGATGGTTATAGTATTCAAAATATTTTTGATGTTATTTCTTCCTTTCAAAATTTATCTTTTCCTAAAGTTGATTACTCAATGACAAATGCACATATTGATTTAACAAAATCATTTGAAGCAAAAAATTTAAATAAAATTGTTTTAATGAATTGCGATTTTCAAGGATTAGATTTTTCAAATCAAGACTTTAGCTCAATAAAAGAATTTTATATATGGATATCAGATGTTTCTTATACAAATATAACAATACCTGAAACAGCTTTATTAAAAGGAGCAGTTTCTAATCTTTCAGGTCTTGATCTATCAAGACGTAAAATAGATGGGGTTTCATATTTAGATAATGGGCAAAAATATGATAAAGAAAATAATTTTAAATATACTTTAAAAGAAGCATTAAAAGAATCAGAGTTAAATCTTTCACATTGTATATTAAACAATACAAAAATAAGTATAGATTTTGACAATAAAAAATATCAACAGTTAATAGATAGATCGTGTTCTAATCAGAATAGTAATGATGAAATCTATTATTCAAAAAATCTTGATAATGCCTTAAATAATCATTGGAATGGATGTTATTTAAATGGAAATTTAAATAATATAAATGAGTATGTATCTATTGAAAAAAACATAAAATAGTATTTTATTATTTTAATTAAAAGATTATAATTCTAAAATATGAAATATATAAAATAAAGGAGAAGCAATTATGTTTAAGAAAAAAAATCATATTGGTAGACCAAGCAATCAAGAGATAAGAATAAGAAAATTAAAGAAAATAGGAATAGTTGCGTTTTCATTAATTATATTTGTTGTTGGTATTGTTTTAATACAAACAGGTAGTTTAAATAATATAATGGGTAATTCTATTACAAATTACTATTGTATTGATAATAGTTGGAAATTGGAAGGAACTACTTGTTCAAAAACTATCATAAAAGAAGCTAATATATATGCAGATATAAATTTGGATAATAAAATAGATAATAGTGATTTAGAACTTTTGAACTATTATATAGAGAATAAGGATAAAGCTGATTATACAATATTATCGAATGCTCAATTATCTTTGGCTGATTTAAATGGTGATGGAAAAATAGATGAAAATGATATCCAATCACTACAATATATTATTTCTAATCCAAAAGAAAATGATAATACTTTAGTATGTGAGGGTGGTTATACATTAAAAGATAATCATTGTGAGTTAAATGAGGTTATTCCTGCTGAACAAGATAACGGGAATGTTGGAGCTTATAATGGACATATTGTTTCTTTTGGCTTTGCAGATTTTTATAAATCTAGAGTTGGAACAACAGATGTGTATATTCAGTATGATAAGAAGAATAATAAATATCTTGTAAGTAATGATGGTAGCGATGATTTACTTAATGCAAATACACTTATTGATGGCTTAGAGGCTTTAAAAAATGAAAAAGAAGAATATTTAGCTGCGTCAAATGTCTTTTTTATGAAAAATGATGCATATGATATAATGATTGACAAAAAATTAGGTAGTGCAGGATTATATAATGGTGGTAATAATATTGTTTATTTAAGAAATTGTTGTGGTATTGATTTCTTTAAAGGAACAATAAAGCATGAATTTGGCCATAGTATTGACTTTATGAATGATTTTATAGCTGAAAAAGGTGGAATTACAAGTTTATCATATAATAATCAATCATTTAAAAATTATTATGACAAGTATAATTCAAGAAATATTACGTGCGATGGTAAAATATGCATAAGTGAATATGCGCTTACTAATACAGCTGATTTTTGGGCAGAATTATTTACTTATGATGTCAGAAACTATAGTATAAATGATGATTTGTTAAATTTTAGAACTAAAATGTTAGAAATATATAGTAATAATTATGATAATAATAAAAATAAATTTAATAAAATTAAAGCTGACCATCAAAATATATATGCAATTAATTTTGTTGAAGACAATGGTAATGTAATAAAAACTGCTCAAACTGCTGTGTATAATAAAGCAACACCACTTAATTTGAATCCATTTTATAAGGAGGGATATTCTTTTAAAGGTTGGCATGCAAAAAGAAGTACTGGTAGTTGGAGCTGTTATACGGATAATAGTAAGAAAAATGTCAGTTGGACTAATGAGTCAGTTTGTAAACAATATGGTTATTATTTATATGGCAATGGTGCACAAGTAACAGGCCTTGCAGGAATTGATGATTATGTAACAATGTATGCTCAGTGGAAAAGTAATGTTGGAGAGGATTTATATACTATTAATTATATTAATAATGGAAAAGTTCTAAAAACTCAAAAAGCTCCTTATGGAGATACAATTTTAGCTCCATATACATATAGTGATAAAGACAATTTTAAAGGCTGGTATGCAAAAAGAGATGATAGTTATGGATATTGCTATTCAGATTCAAGTAAAACAAAATTTGGATGGTATAATCAAAAAACGTGTGATTTATATGGATATGTATTATTAAAAGATCAACAAAATTTTTGGAATGGTGATAGAAACCATAAAAGTTTTACACTAGAAGCTAAATATAGAGGTTTGTTTTCAGTAGATTTTGATGCTAATGGTGGATCAGGAACTATGAAGAGCTATAAAAATGTTAGTTTGACTGATATGTTTAAAATACCAAAGAATAGTTTTAAAAAAAGTGGATATGACTTCCTAGGATGGTATTTAAAAAATAATGAAAATAAGTGGTATTGTTATGATAATGCAGATCATAACAAATCATCTTGGAAAGAAAAAAAACAATGTGTATATGGTCATTATATATTTAACGATATGGCATTTCTAAATATTCCATCTGGAGATTATAGTAGTGTAACTCTTGTTGCTGATTGGGAAAAAGTATATAAAATAAAGTTTGATGGTAATGGTGCTACAAGTGGTAGTATGGAAACCGTTAGCCTTAATAGTAGAAATTGTAATATGGCTCCCAATAATAAGTTTTATAAAGAGGGTTATGCTTTTAAGGGCTGGTATGCAAAAAGGGCTGATGGATTAGAATTATGCAAAAAAAGTTCTAGTAATGATACAGAATCTGATTGGCTTGATAAAACAACTTGCAATCGAACAGGACATGAATTAATTTTTCAATATCTATTTTACGATTTTTGTAATGTAGAAAGTGATATAACGTTTGTTGCTCAGTGGACAAAGAACTTTTTTGTAGATTTTTTTGCTAATGGTGGTAATGGTCATATGGATACCCAAGAAATTCCATATGGTACTCCTACATCATTAAAAGCTAATGCATTTAAATTAAAAGACCATAAATTTATAGGCTGGAACGCTCAAAGAAATAATCTTAAATGGTATTGTTATACTAATACTAACCCAAATAAAGCAGAGTGGGCATTTGAAGGAGATTGTAAAAAGAAATATTTATATAAGGATAAGCTTAAAATAAAAGATACTGTAGAACGTGGTGAGAGAGTTACTATGTATGCTCAGTGGGAGAAAGAAGAACCTTTTACAGTAAAATATAATGCTAATGGTGGAGTAGGTACTATGAGTGATCAAAAAATCACTTATGGAGTGTCTACCGCAATGAGTGCAAATAAGTTTACAAAATCTGGCTATGATTTTAAAGGATGGTATGCAAATCGTGATGATGGCACATGGTATTGTTATACAAATCCTGGGCAAGGAAGCCCATCTTGGGTAGGAAAAAGTACTTGTGAATCATTTGGCTATTTCTTATATAAGGATCAATTAAAATTATCAAATACGGCAAAACCAGGTAAAGTAGTAACAATGTATGCTCAGTGGAAAACGAAACAGTTTACTCTAAGGTTTGATGCTGCTGGTGGGACAGGATCAATGAATGATCAAAAGATAACTTATGGAACACCAACTCCTATTACAAAAAATTCATTTAAAAAAGAAGGATATAATTTTAATGGATGGAAAGCACAAAGAGATGATAATAAATGGTACTGTTATTCATCACCTTCAAAAACAAGTACTGGTTGGGCAGATAGAAGTGTCTGTGATACCAATGGATATTACATATATAAAGATGAATTAAAAGTTAAAGATACTGCTAATATAGGTGGCTATACAACAATGCATGCTACTTGGGTAGAAAATAAGTATCGTGTAGTTTATGATGCCAATGGTGGCGTAGGTTCTATGAGTGATCAAAGGATGACTTATGGAACACCAACGGCAATGAATGCGAATAAATTTACGAGATCTGGTTATGATTTTAAAGGCTGGTATGCAAGAAGAGACGATGATACATGGTATTGTTATACAGATTTAGCCAAAACGAAAAGAGCTTGGGTAAAAAAATCAGTATGTGGATCATATGGATATTACTTATATAAAGATCAATTAAAATTATCAGATACAGCAAAACCAGGTGGTCAAGTAACAATGTATGCCCAGTGGGCAATAAATTATTTCACAGTAAAATATAATGCCAATGGTGGAGCAGGTTCTATGAGTTATCAAAATATAACTTATGGAGTATCAACTGCAATGAATGCGAATAAATTTACAAAAACAGGATATGATTTTGTAGGATGGCATGCAAATTATTTAGATGGAACGTGGTATTGTTATACAGATTTAGCTAAAACTAAAAGAGATTGGGTTAATCAAAGTACGTGTGAAAAATATGGATATTACGTATATAAAGATAAATTAAAAATATCAGATACCGCACCAAAAGGTGGAATTGTAACAATGTATGCCCAGTGGCAAAGAAAACAATTTACTTTAAAGTTTGATGCCAATGGTGGTGTAGGTTCTATGAGTGATCAAAAAATAATTTATGGAACACCAACTCCTATTACAAAAAATTCATTTAAAAAAGAAGGATATAATTTTAATGGATGGAAAGCACAAAGAGATGATAATAAATGGTACTGTTATTCATCACCTTCAAAAACAAGTACTGGTTGGGCAGATAGAAGTGTCTGTGATACCAATGGATATTACATATATAAAGATGAATTAAAAGTTAAAGATACTGCTAATATAGGTGGCTATACAACAATGCATGCTACTTGGGTAGAAAATAAGTATCGTGTAGTTTATGATGCCAATGGTGGCGTAGGTTCTATGAGTGATCAAAGGATGACTTATGGAACACCAACGGCAATGAATGCGAATAAATTTACGAGATCTGGTTATGATTTTAAAGGCTGGTATGCAAGAAGAGACGATGATACATGGTATTGTTATACAGATTTAGCCAAAACGAAAAGAGCTTGGGTAAAAAAATCAGTATGTGGATCATATGGATATTACTTATATAAAGATCAATTAAAATTATCAGATACAGCAAAACCAGGTGGTCAAGTAACAATGTATGCCCAGTGGGCAATAAATTATTTCACAGTAAAATATAATGCCAATGGTGGAGCAGGTTCTATGAGTTATCAAAATATAACTTATGGAGTATCAACTGCAATGAATGCGAATAAATTTACAAAAACAGGATATGATTTTGTAGGATGGCATGCAAATTATTTAGATGGAACATGGTATTGTTATACAAATTCAGCACAAACAAAAAGAGGCTGGGTTGATAAAAGCACTTGTGGATCATATGGATATTATTTATATAAAGATCAATTAAAATTATCAGATACAGCACCAAAAGGTGGCATTGTAACCATGTATGCTCAGTGGAAAACAAATCAGTTTACGGTAAGATATAATGCTAATGGAGGATCAGGTTCTATGAGTGATCAAAAAATAACTTATGGTGTTTCAACAAGCTTAAGTAAAAATAAATTTTATAAACCAGGGTATAAATTTGTAGGATGGCAAGCGATTAGAAGTGATGGATATCATTACTGTTATACAAGTTCAAGTAAAAGTGCATCATCTTGGTCTTCATCTTCAACATGCTCAGGATTTGGACATTGCTTATACAAAGATGAGCAAAAAGTATCAAAAACGGCAGCTAGAGGTGGTCTGGTAACAATGTATGCCCAGTGGAAAAAAGTTTAATATAAAATTTGAAATGGTTTTAAAACGATAAATTGAATGTTTGAAGTAAGATTATGTAGAAGTAGGATTCTTACTTCTTTTTTTAGTTTTAAATGATTCAGTTAAATAATGCTAATTTCAAGCAATCTTGTAACACTTCTTTTTTTGTTTTACAAGTAACATAATTTGATTTTAGTATTAGTTAAATTTTTAAACAAATTTGAAAGATTAGAAAAAATGGTATCATAATTATATAAAATTTCTTTATTATCTAGTCTTAATTTACTTTCTATTTTTATATTTATTTATACTTTCTTTTTTTATTATGTAGTAATTATATTAACTTTATTTATAAATAAAAATTAGACTTTTTACTGGTAAACAAATAAAATGGTTGTCTTTTATAAAAAAAGATGATACAATATAAATAGTAATAGGGGATAAAGAATAAGGAGGGTTTTTATGTTTGAAGACATAGAACAGTTATTTGATGAAATAAGTCCGAGTAATGAAAATACGAACAATGAAATGAAAAAAGCAACACAAGTAGATAATAGTTCTTATTTTGATATGCCAAAAATTTTTCAAACTGAGCCACAAATTTCTAATGTTGTAGATATTAATACATCTTCTAATAACTTAGAAACAATTGATAAAATGTTTGATTCATTAACGAGCGATGTTACTGGGGCAACCGATTTTATAACTAAAGTTATTAATCAAAAAGATGAGTTAAATAAAGAAATAAAAAAATTTAATGATGAAAAAGATAATTTTCTAAAAGAAAAAAATGATTTCCAAAAGTATGTTGAATTGCAAACAAGTAAATTAGAACAGGATAAAAAGAATTTTGAAGATTACATAATGAGTAATAAAGATAAATTGAAAGCTATGGAAGAAGAGTCTAATTTACAAATTCAAAACGATAAAGTAGAATTAGATTCGTTGAAATTAGAAATAGAATTAGAACGAAAAAAACTTGAAAATGACAAAATAGAATTTGAAAATTACAAAAAAATAGAAATTGAAAAAATTAATAATGAAAATTCTAAACTAGATGAAGAACAAAAAAGTTTTGAAGATTACCAGAAAGTAGTTAATGAAGCACTGGATAATGATCGTAAAAACTTTGAGCTAGAAAAAGAATCTGCAAGAAAAGAACAATTACTAGAAAAAGAAAAAGCATTAAATGAAATTAAAATAAAAAAACAAGATTTAGATAAGTTGACTGCAAAAAATGAAATGTATGAAAAATCATTAAATCAAGAATCAATTAGCATTAAAAGAGAAAAAGAACAATTAAAAAATGAAATTGAAATGGAAAAAGAAAAAGTAAATAGGCAAAGAGAATTGTTAGAGACTGAAAAAGAACAGTTTGAAAAGTATAAAAAGGTAAAAGAAACGAAGATTGAAATTGCAAATAAAGAATTAGAACAAAAATGTGAAAAATTTAAGGAAGTTATTTCGCAGTTTAATACAAGATTTAGAAAGATTTCGGAATAGAGGTGGCCAGATGAGTGATATAGAATTTTTAAATAAATTGAATGATAATATGGATTTAGATGAAGATAGTCAAGATTTTGATGTTGAATCAGAAAATGAGGAAGAATTAGATTTTGACCTAGATGAATTAATAAGTAAAATTGATGCAAAAATGGAAGAGTTAAATAATGAAGATAATGATGAAACAAAAATAATAGATATAGAAAATAATGATGTAAAAGAAACAATTAATAAAATCGATAAAGATTTCAATAATGCTATGAAAGATAGTGAACAATTAGAAATAAAAAAATTAATTAGTAATATTGATAAAAATTTTATGGAAACCATAAATAAAACTAATGCATCTATTACTTCAGATATCTCTCGAAATGAAGATGACATTGTAAACGACGTAAAAAGTAAAAATGGGAACTTAAATGAAAATGAAGAATCTGAAATTAGAAAATTGATAAGGAGTATTGATAAAAATGTTATTGAAACTATGAATCAAAATCCTTATCAAGAAACTAAAGAAGATTTAGAAATTAGTGATATAATTAAAAGAATTGATGCAAAAATGGATGAGTTAAATTTAAATAATTCAGATATTAAAGACGATGTGAAAGAAGAGTTAGACATTGTTTCTGGTGATAATGTAATAGATAAAAATGATATCAATAACATTATTGATAAAGTTAGTAGTAATGTAAAAGAAGCATCTAATATATTCTTGAAAAATATTGAAATGAAGAAAAAACTAGATAGTCGTTTTGAAGAATTGAAAAAATTACAAAAAGAAATTGAAACTGCAAAAAATAATAATTATCAAGAAATAAATGATTACAAAGATTCTGTTTTAAATGAATTAAATAAAAAGAAAAATGAGATTGAAAATAGACTTAATGAGTTGAAAGATTTACAATCTAAATTTGAAAAAGAAAAAAGAGAATTTGAAATATATAAAATAGATTCAAAAAAAGAGATAGAAGAACAAGCTAAAAAACAAAAAGTGCAAGATGAAAGTAGAAAAGAAGAATTAGAAAATTTGGAAGATAAATTAAGAAGACAAAAAGATTCATTGGATGAAGAAAAAAGACAACTTAGTTTAGATAGAATTCAGTATGAAGCTGATAAGAATGAACTTGCAAATAATATGCTTAAGTTTAATGAAATTGTTGGTACTTTTACTGATGGCGTAGGAAATTTAAATTAAACATATACTTGTTTAATTTTTTTCTTACAAAAGTATTAAAGGAAAAAACACGTATTATTAGACAAATTTTATAATAATGCTTTTCTTTCTTTTTTTTTTATGATAAAATTATATGTAGAATAGGAGAAAAGTTATGAAGAAGAAAAACGGTTTTACGTCAATGCTGTCAACTTAAGGATTAAGAATGATAAATTTAATAAATGGATGAATATATATTGTATACTTCATAATTAATTATTGGTAAAAAAATTCACAAATTTTCAGTAAGCTCTTGCCTTTTTTTGATAAGCTTATGGTAAAGGTAAGAAATGTAAGATATAGTTGTTTTATTTTCTTACTTATAGAGGTGGTATATTAGTGTGTGTTTATACTAGATTAACTAGTATAACTAATGATGTATTGGCTTCTTATAAAAACTCAATCTGGAAATTAAATGCAAATTCTTTTACGCGAGATAGAAAAATGAATTATGAATCATTAGTTAAAAGTATAATCTTAAAAAAAGGAAGAACTTTGACATTAGAATTGGATGAGATTGCGGATAATATGAAAATAGAAAAAATAACAAAACAGGCATATTCAAAACAGAGGCAAAATTTAAATCCTAAAATATTTAAACATCTAAATAATAATTATATAAGAAGAATATATGATGAAATAGATGTTAAAAGATATAAAGGATATATTTTGCTTGCTATTGATGGAAGTACTATGGAACTTCCAAATAGTGAAGAATTAAAAGAATATTATGGATTATCTGAAGGTCAAAAAGGTAGTGTTTAAAGTAAGAGCTAAGTCTTTGAAAGTGTATGATGCTTTAAATAAAATAATGGCAAATTCAAACATAGACCCATATAATGTTAGTGAAAAAGAACAAATACTAAAACTTATAGATGAAATAGTTGATTTTTATAAAAATGAAAGAAACAGAAGAACATTTAAGTACAAATTTAAAGCCTGAAGAAATAACAAAAGAAGAAGCAAAAGATTTATATTTTGTGAGATGGAATATAGAAAAAGCATTTGATGTAATAAAAAATAAAATAAATATAGAAAACTTTTCATCAAAAAAAGTTATTATGTAGAACAAGAATTTTATGTGCAGATTATGGTATATAACATGTTAGAGGATATAAATAGCATTTGAAAATAGAAGACAAAAAAGGCTTAAAGTATAAATATAAAGTGAATATGAACATACTGGCTGTTTATTTAAGAATGAGTTTGTGAATGTTTTATTAAGTCCGACAGCAGAAGAAAGTTTGATAAAATATAAAAATATGATAGAGCATATGAAAAAGTATGTAGTACCAATAAAACCAAATAGGACTTTTCCAAGAAGAAAAATGCATAGTATGAACAATTATAGAAGTAATTTAAGGAGGAATATATAATGAAAAGTACATATAAAATAAAGAAAGAAAATCTTAAGTTGACAACATTGGGATTTACCTTAATAGAATTAATAGCAGTATTAGTAATACTAGCAATCTTAGCACTTATCGTAACACCACTAGTTATGAATATAATTAGAAAAGCTAAGATTAGTGCAGACAGGCGAAGTGTAGATGCATACGGAAGAAGTGTCGAGTTAGCAATTGCATCATATTTACTAGATACAGGTACATTTCCAACTAATCTAAATTCATTAAACGTAGAATATACAGGTAAAGTTGTAGTATGTAATGTAATGCAAATGAAAGAAAATGGAGGAATATATTTATCTGAATGTTCTGTAGGAACTAAAGAAGTAAAAGACTCATCTACAGATGATGGATGGTATCACTACGGTACTAGAGATTTAACAAATGAAGAATATGTAGATATGTATGGAGATGCCCTAAAGAAAGCATCACTTGCATACTTTAATACAAATGGTAATCCAGTAGAAGATTATAGAACTTTAACAATAGATTACGAAGGTAAACCAGTAGCATGTGATGTTACAGTAAATTATGATGGGACTATATACATGACTAAATGTAAAGTAAACAATGTAGATGTAACAGCTGATACAGAAGATGGATATTATCATTATGGTAGTATAGTAGAACCACCTGCTGTTCAATCATTACTTGCAAAAGCAAATCCAGTGACTGTTACAAACTATACTGATGGAAATACTGGGGAGATGTATACATTTGAACATCCTGCAACAGAGCAAACAGGAGCTTTAACTGATTATAGATATATTGGAGCTAATCCAAATAACTATGTAACATTTAATAATGAGTTATGGAGAATAATTGGTGTATTTACAGTAGAAGATGGAAATGGTAATACTGAACAAAGAATAAAGATAGTAAGAAACAAAAAATTATCAAGAAGTATGCAATGGAATTCAAATGTAGTAAATGAGTGGTCAACTGCAACATTAAATACATATTTAAATGGAGATTATTATAATGGATTAGATGATACAAGTAAGAGTATGGTTGCAGATACCAAATATTATTTAGGTGGAAGTGATGAATATGATAATTTAAAAGGGGAAGATTACTATAATTTTGAACGTGGGACAACAGTATATAGTGGTAGAAGCACTTCATGGACTGGGAAAATAGCTTTGATGTATCCAAGTGACTATAGCTATACCTATGCATTAGGAGTAGATAATACTTGTTACACAGATGGACATGATTGTGATGGTTCATCAGGAAAAACAAATGGTTGGATATATAATACTAATAGCAATTTGTCTGAGTGGCTTTTGTCGCCTCGTTCAGCGGCCTCGTATCTCGTGTTCGATCTAGACGGTTCGGGTTATGTCTACTACCACCGCGGCCCCGTCGTCAATTCCAATTCTTGGGCTCGCCCAAGTCTGTATCTAGTATCTAATATCAAAATAGATTCAGGTGAAGGAACGGAACAGAGTCCTTATCGCTTGAAATTATAGTTGAAGAGATTATGGCGGCTGTTGTGCCTTTAGGTCAACGCCCGCCCGCCGATTATTCATGTATTATAAATGTTATTATAAAAACTGATAAAAATGTTAGTAAATTAATTGTAGGTTAAGCTTGAAGGAAATTTGTCGCCTAATTCGGACAACTCGAATAACGCGTTCTGTCTGTTCGTTTCGGGCAATGTCAACAACAACAATTCGAACAATTCTAATGGCGTTCGCCCAACTCTCTACCTATCATCAGAAGTTAAAATAACATCCGGTGACGGAACAGAGCAAAGCCCTTATCAACTAACTTATAACCGGACAGTTTTAGAAAATTATTGAAATATAAGGATAAAAGATAA
>CAMKGA010000038.1 GCA_946412015.1 uncultured Caryophanales bacterium | reverse complement strand
TTGTTTTATATTTCGAAGCATGGATGACTTTTCGTTAGAAATTTGGTACAATTATATTAGTCAATCGGAGGTTATTTTATGGAATATAAAAAAATGAGAGAGTATACACATGAAGAATTTGTTAATCTTATATTAAATTTAAATGAAGAACAATTATTAGAACTTAGTGCAAGATATGGTGGATACCCAGTATTATTTAGAATGGCTTTAGATGATAGAATTAGCCATATACCTTTTATACAAACTGGTGCTGCTATTATTATTAGAAATGAAAATGGGCAAATATTATTACAAGAAAGAACTGACAGAAATAAATGGGGACTTCCTGGTGGATGTCAAGATTTAGGTGAAGATTTAAGAGTGACTGCTGTCAGGGAAGCTTACGAGGAAACAGGAATTAAACTTGATCCTAATGAAATTGAACTTATAGATACATTATCTGGTGAATCTAGAAAAAATAGTTATCCAAATGGAGATATCGTTTATAATAATACATCATTATATTTGGCAGATGTTTCAATAAGTGATGAATCTACTTTAAAAGGAGATTCAGAAACAAAACGTTTAAGATTTTTCAATCCTGATGAAGTACCAGAAAATCTTATGGATGCAGATTTAATAAAAGCATATTTAAATTATACAAAGAAGAGACATTTATAATGTCTACTTAAGAATTATCAATATTGATAGTTCTTTTTTTGTTTTAAATTCGACTTACTTTTTGATAATTTCTAAATGTAGATTTTGCTCAAACAAAAAAATCTAATATTGATAATCATTATAAAATATAGTTATTATTATTTGTAAACAGGATAATGAATAATTAAATATTGCTTTGATGATATATAATTGCAAGGGAGAAGAAACATACTTTAGGAAGATAATTAATATTATAAAGTAACAATAAATTGTTGCTTTCTTTCAAAATTTGTAGCAAAAAGATATTCATTATGTGAAACTTACGACTATATAGAAGAATAAATTAATTAAGAATAAATCTATTTTTTTATAAATAATAAGTTCTTATTCTTATTATATCTAATAATTATTATTTATGATACAATAAGAGTAGGTGATAAATATATGAGCGAGGAAGTTTTCTTTGATTTAGATACAAATAAAAAATTGGAGGGATCTTATTTTAAATGTAATATTAAACTAATTGATTCTGTATTTGCTCTATTTGAAAGTGGATATGACGTTATAGATTGTAAGTTAAGTGATCCTGATAATATATATTTAAAAAGACAAGATGTTATAGTAGACATTAAAGAAAAAAAAGTAAATGTTGATGATATAATTCAAGAAGGTAAGAATAATAATGAGTATCGAAGAATAACATATATGGATTCTGAAAGTATAAAATATGACAGTTTTTCTATAGATGATATTATAGAAATTAAAATACTAGGAGAACACAATATTTCAAATATTCCAGAAGGATGTAGTGTTCTTAATATTGATAACTGTACAATATTAAGAATAAAAATTAAACAAGAAGAGTATAAAGATAATATGTATGGTTATCCTAGAAGATTAAAAAAATTGAATGTATACTCTGCTATAAAAGAATTAGAATCTTGGATTGAGAGTATTACCGGAAAAAAAGTTAACCACCAAAAATTTGTTAATAATAGTTATGAAAATTCTAATATGGCTATTGATTATAAAGAAAGAAAATTGGTTTCTGGTAATTATATATCACTCGATTCATTAATGGTACCTATAATCAGTGAATTAAGACAAAAGGGATATCAAACACTTGGATGTTGTTCAGGACATTTTGATAATGTTTTTATCCAAAATACAAGTATTATTCCAGAAGAGAAATTCCTTGAGAAGAAAGCTGAAACATGGATAGTTTTTTCTAATGAGTTCCCAGTTCCAGCACCACCATCACTTGCAAAATATTCAGATAATTCAAAATTTTATCGAGTATCATATAGTCACGATTTAATGAATAGTGATGGAATGTATAAACCAGCGAGTGATGTAAAGGAAGAAATTGAAAAATCAGTTAAAATGATGCTTGAGTGGGCAAAATCTTTGCCTTACGTTAACGAAAATAAGAAAAATCTTTAAATATCATAATTATGATTTGCTTGATGTACTAATTGAGTATGCAGTAATAAAGAAACGGAGTTGATTTAATGAAAGTACCATTAAGATATCAAAACACAGAGTATGATTGTGGAACTACTTCTTTTGTTAATGCTTTAGCATATCTATATGATAGAGAAGATATTCCTGTTGAACTATTAACAAAATATTTTGTTGAATATGCCAATAAAAATGATAAGTTTGATGTGAATTGTGAAATATTATATGGTAAAGATGTTACTTTAGATAAAATAAAAGATACTGTTAGTATGAATGGGGTTGTAATAGCTCGATGCTTTCAGGATATAGAACATTATGTTTTAATTACTGATGTAGATGATAATTTTACATATATTTTTGATCCATATTATTTAGATGAAAAATATTATTGCGATGATGACGATGTAGCTATAGTACTTCACGAAACTTTTACTCATAATAGAGTTGTTAAAAATGAAAGATTGTTTGATGAAAGTTTAAAAGATTTTTCATTATTAGAAAAAAACAAGCGATCAATTATACTTTTAAAAAGATAAATAGAAAATATATCTATTTTTAATTAGCTTAATATCATATATTAATATGATATTTTTTTGTTGTAATAAATATTTATAATTTGCATATATTATTATTAGATAAATAAATTAATAATGGGACATCTAGTATTTAAGTGTTCTTTATAGAACACTTAATAGAGTCCGCTAACTAACTTTGTTAGCGTTAATATAGATGGGAACTTGTTTCCCTTTTTTTGTTTGATTTTAATCATATTTAATGATATAATTGTAAAGTCATAAAAAAGAAAGGAGGAAATTATGAGTAAAATTAATATATTTGCATTAGGTGGATTAAATGAAAAAGGTAAAAATATGTATGTTGTTGAAGTAAATAATGATATATTTATATTTGAAGCTGGATTAAAATATGCATCTGATGACTTACTTGGAATAGATTATATCATCCCTAGTTTTGATTATTTAGTGGAAAATAAAGACAGAATTATTGGTTTATTTATAACACATGGTCACGATGAGCAAATGGGTGCGATTGCTGATTTAATATCATATATTCCAGACATTAAGATATATGCTGGTAAATTTACTTTAGAAATTATAAAACAAGATTTAGAAGAAGAGAATTTAAAAGCCAATTTAATAGAGATTACTGCTCATAAGAAACTTGATTTTAAAGAGAATAGTATTTTTCCAATACAAGTATCACATGCTTTACCTGATTCATTTTTATATGTTTTAAATACAAATGATGGTGCAATCGTTTTTACAGGAAATTATGTATTTGATCCAACAATGACAGGACCTTATAAAACTGATATTGGTAAACTTGCATATATTGGAAAGCAAAATGTACTTTGTTTAATGAGCGAATCCCTTTATTCTATGAATGCAGGATTTACATCTCCAAAGCACCTTGCAGGAGACTTATTTACAGAAACTCTTATTAAAAATCCTAATAGAATATTATGTAATATTTTTGGTTCTCAAATATATAGAATACAAGAATTATTAACAGCAGTATCAAATACTAAAAGAAATATTGTTATAATGGGTAAAAACTTAGAAAAAATTATACTAAAATCAATTGATATGGGATTTATTAAATTTGATAAAAAACGTATTAAAAATATTCATCACGTAAATGATGAGGGTATAGTTGTTATTATATCAAATGAAAAAGAAAAACCTTATTCATCATTAAAGAGAATTCTTCGTAAATCAGATAAGTTTATTACATTAAATGAAAACGATACAGTAGTTATTGCCTCTCCAATTTATGAAGGAATTGAACTTACATCTACTAAGATATTTGATGATATTGCCAAAATTGGTTCAAAACTTGTAATTTTATCTAAAGAATTCTTATCACCTCATGCATCAAGAGAAGATATATTAATGATGATTAACTTAATGCAACCAAAATATTTTATGCCAGTTAATGGAGAATATAGAAATCAAGTAGAAGCTGCTAATGCTGCTAAAATAATTGGTTATAACTCATCAAATATATTATTAAAATTAAATGGACAAGTAGCCAGTTTTAAAGACGGAAAACTAATTGATAGTAATAGAACTGTAAAAGTTGATGATATTTTTATAGATGGTAAAGATAATAGTGACATTGGAGACTTGGTTTTAAAAGATAGAGAATTATTAGTTGATAATGGAATTGTTATTGTAACATCTACTATTGATAAACAAACAAAGAAAATTTTAGCTAATCCACTTATAGTTACTAAAGGATTTGTTTATGTAAAAGAAAATATTGATTTAATTAAAGAAGCTGAAAAAATTTCTTTAAAAATACTACAAGATAATGTAAAAGGACATTATATAGATTATAATAAAGTAAAAATCGGAATTCGTGATAGTCTTGGCAAGTATTTTTATCGTGAAACAGAATGCAAACCAATGATTATTGTTGTAATGCAAGAAGTGTAAAAGAACTAAATGTTCTTTTTTTTATATCCAAATTATGATATAATTCTAAAGAGGTGAATTTTACTATGAAAGAGTTAAAAATTCAAAATTTAAAAGGAACAACAGATTATTTACCAGAAGAACAGGTATTAAGGGATAAAATTACTAATAATTTAAAAAAAATTTTTGAAACATATGGATATATGCCAATCAAAACACCTATTTTAAATAAATATGACTTATTGAGTTATAAATATGAAGAAGATGCAGAAATATTAAATGAAACATATAAATTAACTGATCAAGCAGATCGTAAATTAGGTCTTAGATATGATCTTACTATACCATTTTGTAAAGTAATCGCACTAAATAAAGATTTACGTATGCCTTTTAAGCGTTACGAAATAGGAAAAGTTTTTAGAAACGGTCCTGTTAAACTAGGACGTATGAGAGAATTTTATCAGTGTGACGTAGATGTTGTTGGAATAGATTCTAGAATGATAGAAATAGAACAATTAATAATGGTAAAAAAAGCATTTGATAAGCTTAATATAGATATTTTAATAAAATGGAATAATAGAAAATTAATGAGTGGTTTAATAAAATATTGTAATATTCCAGATGCTTCTATTGATAAAGTAATATCTATAATAGATCATATGGAAAAGGTTAGTAATAAGGAATTAATTGAAGAATTTAAAAAAAATGGTATTGATAATACTAAGGCAACAGAAATATTAGATATATTTAAATTAACACTTGATGAATATAGTTCTAAATTTAAAGATACAGATATATCTCTTATAAGTGAAGGATTAAGTGAAATAAATGAGATTAATAATTTAATTAAAGAGTTTAATCTTGAAGATTGTACATTATTTTCACCAACTCTAGCTAGAGGTCTTAGTATCTATACAGGAATTGTCTTCGAATTTTTTGATAAAAAGAAAAGAATAACTAGTAGTCTAGGCGGCGGAGGCAGATATGATAAAATAATTACCGATTTTATTGATAATGGTGAGATATATCCTGCTTGCGGACTATCATTTGGCTTAGAACCAATATATGCTATATTAAAAGAAGAAATAAATAAAAATAGTTTAGTTGATTGCTTAGTTATTCCAATGAATCAAGATGTTGAAGCATTAAAATTAACAACTAAATTAAGAGAAAATAATATTAAAGTAATATTAGAAATGAATAAAAGAAAAATAAAAAAGAGTTTTGAATTTGCAAACAAAGAAAATATAAAATATGTTATTGTTGTTGGGGAAGATGAAGTAGCAAAGAGAAAGTATTCATTAAAAAATATGGAAACTGGTAATCAAGAATTATTAAGTTGTGATGAGATTATCAATATAATTAAAAAAAATAGTTAATATATTTTAACTGTTTTTTTATTTTATATAAAATTTACATTATACATGATATAATATAATTAGTATAATAATTAATAGCAATATATTTTAGGAAATAAGGAAGTGATATTTTGAACTTATATAGTAGTGAAAATTGGGAGGTTATTTTTGAATCTTGGTGTCAAGAATTTCCTGGATATTGTATTATAAGTAGTAAGAAAGAAAATTTAAGCGAACTAACTAGTGAAGAGTGGATTGAACTAGGTATATTAGAAAAAGAGCTAGAAAGAGTTATTAAGAAAATATTTAATGCAACAATGTTTAATTTTGCATGCTTAATGAATAATGCTTATAAGGATTCGGAAATCCCACACGTTCATTTTCATTTTGTTCCTAGATATGATGGCAAAAGAATTATATTAAGTAAAAAATATATTGATAAACATTTTGGTTACAACTTTTGGAAATGGGCAAATAGCAAATTTAGAAGACAAAAGGATATATTCACAAAAGAAGAGAAATTAAAAATATTTGAAATGATTAAAGATGAATTTAAAATATAATAAGTTTTATAAATAGTAAGGAGAGTATATGAATATCGAATTTGAAAAGGAAAATAATAGATTTAGTGTAAGAACATCTGCAATTATATATAATTATGATAAAACTAAGGTATTATTATTTAAAGTAGAAGATGGTAGAGATTATTTTCTTATGCCAGGTGGTAGAATAGAATTTAATGAAGATAGCAAATCGGCTATTAAAAGAGAGATACTGGAAGAATTAAATTATGATATAGAATTTGAATTATGTTCAATTCAAGAAAATTTTTTGAAACATAATAATGTAATTACTACTCAATATTGTTTTGTATATAAAGGTATATATAATGGTGAGATAAGTAGTGATAAGATAGAGTGTATGGATCATGATAATCAATCATTTTATTGGGTAAATATTAATGAGGTAAATAATTATAAAATATTACCAAAATCATTAATAGACGATATTTGTACAGATGCACCACATTTAAATCATTATATAGAAAGAATAAAATTATAATTAAAAATTTTTAATACTTTCATTGAATAAGGAGTAATTATAATACTTTATATTAAATTTTAATGTATTATATATGATATCTGTAGAATAATGAATATGTATAATTAATTATTATAAAGATAATTGATGCATATAAACTATGCTTTTAATTTAAATGAAGGAGGTTTATATATGGAAAACAACAATTATTACAAATATGTAAGCAATGATGAATTTGGTACAGTATATATTGTTTTACCTAATTCAGAAAAAGGATTTAATTGTGGGTATTCGCTATTTATACCAACTGGGTGTAATATAGATACAACTCTTTTGGTTCATTGCTGTAATACTGGTGGATATGGTGTTACTAATGGTACTTTAGATAGTAGTAAGCGAGCAATCCACTTAGATGAGGCAAATGAAGCTGCTAAAATAAGTTCATTAGGTGGACATTTAAATTATGGATATGAATTAAAAATACCCGTATTAACTCCTTTAATTCCACGAGTGCAAGGTTATGATACACACTTCTTTGGTAGTAGAGTTTATAATAATGACATATCATGCTTAGTAGAAGATAATAAAAAAAGAAATCAAAAAGATAAGTTATCTGATGAAGAGATTATTCAAATTAAAGAGCAATGTAGGGATTTACCTAATCAGGTTGCTTGTATGATTATGGATGCTAATAAATTGCTTTTACAAATGGGTATTTCAGTTGATGAAAAGGTTATCATTGAAGGATATTCTGCAGGTTCAAAATTTGCTAGCGGATTTACTCTGATACACCCAGAATTAGTTAAAGTGTGTATTTGTGGTGGTAATAGTGGTATAAGTAATTTACCTTTAGCTAAATTTAATAATCAGAAATTAAACTATCCGCTAGGAGTTGCAGATGTTAAAAATTTTAATTTTGGATTATATTCATCGATACCTAAGTATTATTATATTGGAAGTAGTGATTATAATGATCCAGCTAAAACAATTGGAGAGATCATTGATGGAATGATGAGTCCATTATACGAAGGTTGTTACACTAAAGAAGAGGTGACATTTATTAATACTAAATTAGGAACTGATGTACAAAATAGATTTGATAATTTAAGTATGATATATAGTAATTTAGGTATTAATGCTACTTTTCATAAATTTGATGGAAATCATAAAACTGCTGAAGGAAAAGATAATAATAGTGAAGTATTTAGAAGTGTTTGCAACTTTATTAATACTATACTTAATAACGAAAAAACACATGAATCTAGCGACTTAAATAAAGTTAATTAGATAGTTTATTTGAAATTACCAAATAAAAATTTTATAAGTAATATGTGATAGGAGTATATATGCGAATAAAAATGGAAGACTTAATCCTTAACGGAAGATGTAAAGTTATAGAAAAAAGGCAGAAAGAAATTGCCCCTAAATTAAAAGAAATTATTGATAAATATGAGAAATTAATTGAACAAAACAAGACTTTATTTAATGAATACCATAATTCTTTTTCTAATGATAAAACTAAAGAAAAAATACCTGAAGTTATAAAATTTTTTAGCGATGAAATTAATAAACTTGATTTAAATGAATATGATTTAGAATTAATTATCGATAAAGAAAAGAATCTATCACTAATAGACTATATCATTAATAATAAAATATATCTTTCATTAAATTATTTTAGTATAGGTGGTTCTAATGCTAAATTAGGATATAAGCTTTTAAAAAAAATATTTTTAAGTAATGATAAGGAGTACATTAAGTATTTGCCATTAGTAGGATTTAAAGGCAGCCCTGAATTGTTTTTAAGAGAAATTAATGGTAAAAAAATTATTGACTATTTAATAGATAATTATGGACTATTTAATAAATGTAACTTTAAAATAAATGATTATAGAACTAAACAATATATAATCGATAATATTAGTAAATATACTAATGATCAAAATAAATTATACCAAATACTAGATATGATTAATTTTAGTGTATTAGATTTAATAAATGACATAAATGTAAATGGTAAATTAACTAATATAATTGAACTATATTTAAATAATAACATTTTAAAAGATAGTGATAAATTAAATAATATTGTTATTCCTAATAAAATACTGTTAAATTTAATATATAAATATATTGATACCAATAATAGTGATTTAAAAAATGAAATAAGAGAATGTATCAATAATTTATATGTAGATAATGATTTTTTTAATAAAATTAATAAAAGGTTAATAAATTATCTTAATAGCGAGAAAATATTTTTAAGAAAACAAGAATTAAATAATAATATGTCATTTGATGAATATATTAAAGAATTAGAATTAATATTAAAAACAGGTACTCCTACATCACAAGAAATGATAGATTATGTTAAAAATAATTACTATAATATGTATATAAATAACGAGACTATAGCTCTAAAGGAAATAAAAACAATAGTTATAATAAAGAAAAATCATCCTAATTTTCATATTGAAGACTCTAATGTTGGTCCTAATTTTGATAATGATACACTTCATTTGGTTATATTGGATAAACATAATTTAGGGTGGCATAAAGAAGATAATTATGCGACATTTAATCATGAAATGACACATGCTATTCAATATTATTGTTTTAATGATGATACTCCACAAGAGTTTTATAGCTTATTACCTAACATTAAAAAAATAGCAAAAAATATTGCAAATTATTGTGTTACTTTAATTGATAAAATGAATAATAATATAAAAAATGAAAATAATATTGAACGTGAGAGGCTTGTTTCAAACCTATCCTTGAATAAATATTCTTATGAAAGAGAAGTTGTTGATATTTTTGACTCAATAATGTGTTTTACAGATACATTAATGCAATTAGAATATCCTAATGCTGATTTTATTGAAGGACATCCTTATGATTATATGAAATATGGTGGTTATGACTTTTCTGAAATACTTGCCGACTACAAATCTATATGGTGCTCTAGTAGATATGATTTATATAAATTTGTTAAAGATAATTTAGGTAGTGAGTGTTCATTTTATATTGAAAGTTTTTATGAAAAAATATTAGATAATTATATCGCACTCTACTATAAAAAAGATAAAAAGTTAGTGGATAAAAAATGTATGCATTAAAGTAATAAATAATGGTTAATATAATATTAGCTGTTATTTTTATTTTATCCAATATTTAGTTTTTATACATAAATTGTCATCAATATTTTTTTTAAATTAAAAGATAATAATAATGTAGTCTGCAAAGGAGGATTAATATGACATTAAAAAAAAGAGTTTGTATTTTTCTTTATTCACTTCTTCTTATTATACCAATAAGTATAAATGCTTATTCTGATTATATAGTAGCAAGCGGAGAAAATGTTGGCATTAAAATTAAAAGTGATGGAATAATTATTGTAGGTACATATAAAATTGATTATGAAGATCCAGCACAAGATGCAGGATTGAAAATAGGAGATATTATTGAAAGTATTAATGATACTAAAGTAAAAGATATAGATGATATGATAAATATACTTAATAATTCTAATTCAGATAGTGCTAATATTACATTTAAAAGAAATAATGAGAAAAAGAATACATCTTTAAAATTAGTTAGAAATAATAATTTAATAAAAACAGGATTGTATGTGAAAGATAGTATAACTGGAATTGGAACACTTACTTATATAGATCCAACAACTAAAATATTTGGTGCATTAGGGCATGAAATTGTAGATAGTAATACAAATAAAATAATAAAAATAAAAGAAGGATTTATATATCCATCAGAAGTTATTAGCGTTACAAAGTCAACTTTAGGTAATCCTGGCGAAAAAAATGCTACTTTTAATTTTGATAAAACAGATGGCAATGTAAATAAAAATACAATTAAAGGAATATTTGGAAGTTATACATCTGACATTGATAAAAATAAACTTTATAAAGTTGCAAGTTATGATGAAGTAAAATTAGGTAGTGCAAAAATAAAAACAGTTTTAAGTAAGAATAATATTGATGAATTTGATATTAATATAATAAGTGTTACTAATAATAGCGAAGAAGTAAAAAATATAATTTTTGAAATAACAGATAAAGATCTTTTAAATAAAACAAATGGTATAATACAAGGGATGAGTGGTAGTCCAATTATTCAAGGTAATAATATTGTGGGAGCAGTAACCCATGTTGTTATAGATAATCCTCTTAAAGGTTATGGAATCCTCATTACTAATATGTTAGAAGAAGGTGAAAAATAGAGCATATATGTGCTCTTTTGTTTTACCATAAAATATGATATAATTTTATTGGTGAGATTATGTATGATTACATTATCGTAGGTTCTGGATTATATGGCTTACTAATTGCATACAAATTAAATTTATTTGAGAAAAAAACTCTTTTAGTAGATAAAAAAAATCCAAAAAAATTTTTTAAAAACGATTTTATGATAATTACTAAAAAAAGTTATAATTTGTTACAAGATTTACTTAATGTAGAAATAGATGATTTCATCTATAAAAAATATAATAATTTTATTTTTAATAATAAAAAAGTTAATAAAATATATTATATTTTAGATTTAAAAAAGTTAAAAAAATATATATTTGATAATATTAAAAATATAAATCTAAAGTTTAATGTAAAAATAGAAAAATATTTATATAAACAAAATAAATTAGTAATTGATAATAAGGAATATTACTATAAAGATTTAATTGCATCTGATGGTACATTATCCGAAATTAGAATGAATAATACAGGGAAAATACAAAAGTTTTTAGTTGATGTATCATTAAAATCTAAAAAAAATAATAAAGAAAATGTTATAAATTATTCAAAATACGATAAGCATTTTGAGCAAATGTTTACGGTAAGAAATAATAGTTATTTAAGAATTATTAATAAAAAAAGAAAAAATGATATTTTCAACAATATAAATGAAATTAAAAATAAATATGAGTTTGAATCAAATAAAATTAATGTTAATTTAATACCTAATGGAGATATTTATTTAAATAAGAATAATATTTATTTTATTGGAGATTCATCAGGTCTTATTGATCCGTTTAATCACTTGACAATGGAATATAATTTGATTATCATAAATATGTTCCCAAATTTTGATAAAAAGAAGATTAAAAAAATTAAAAAAGATATTCTTAAAAAAAAGATGATAAGTAAATTTTTATATTTACCTATTATAGATAAACTAATTATTAAATTAGTAAATAGTAGAAAGGAGGATTTATGATAAAAGAATTTAAAGAATTTATTTCTAAAGGCAATGTTTTAGATCTTGCAATAGGTGTTGTTATGGGAACTGCATTTTCAGGTATTGTTACATCTCTTGTAAATGATATAATTATGCCACTTGTAGGGCTTATTATAGGTGGAATTGATTTTACAGGTATGAAGGCAACTGTTGGTGATGCTTCTATAGCATATGGAAATTTTATTCAAAATGTTGTTAATTTCCTTATAATTGCACTTTCAATATTCTTATTTGTAAAATTAATTAGCAAGATTACACGTAAGAAAGATTCTAAAAAAGAGGAAGAAGTAAAAAAAGATCCTCAAATAGAGTTATTAGAAGAAATTCGTGATGAGCTTAAAAATAATAATAAAAAAAGTACTAAATAAGGTACTTTTTTATCTATTTGGAAATAATGATATAACAAACATTCCAACCATAGCAATTAAAAATAAAATTATCATTACTTTCTGAACAACTTTTCCCATAATAACCTCCATAATTAATTATAATACAAATAATAAAAAAAAGGAATATTTTTAAATTTTTATAATATTATTTAGTGGTGATATTATGACTAATTTAAAAAATATATTAAAATACGATAAAAGAATCATGCTTTTTTTAAATATAATTGCTGTAATAGGGATTATATCAGGAAGCATATTTGTAATCATAATAAATAAAAATGATAAAAAAATGATGATAGATTCAATTAATAATTTATTTAATAAAATAAAAGAAAACAATTTTGACTTTCTATCTATTTTTAAAAATACAATTTTTAATAATTTTATTATTTCATTTATAATATGGATTATAGGAATATCTGTAATAGGAATAGTTATTACCATATTGCTTGTTTTTTATAAATGTTTTATTCTAAGTTTTACAATATCATCTATTATATATGTATATTCTTTTAAGGGAATTATATTATCAATCATATATATATTTCCCCATATGATAGTAAATATACTCACTTTTCTTTATATAAGTTCGTATTCTATTAAGCTATCTATTATACTTACTAAAACAATATTAAAACGCGAAAATTTAAACTTTAAACAATTTCTAAATAATTATTTAAAGGTTTTATTAATTTCAATTGTTATTCTTCTTTTAAGTAGTATATATGAATCAATTATTATGCCTTATATATTAAAAAGTATAATTAGATTTTTAATTTAATAAATAATATGATATAATATCATCGGGTTTGGAGAGAGTTATGAAAAAATTTTATAAAATTAAGTTAACTATTATAGAACTTACTAATGATAATGAAACTGAGTATTATAAAAATTTACAAAATGAAGGAAAAATCAAAGTAACACATGAAAATATAATAGTACACAAAGTATTTAGAGGTTTTAAAGAAATATTAACAGGAGTAAAATTATATCCTATTACTAGATATTATTATAAAAATAAATGTTTAATTGATAGCAATATAATAATTAGTGATTATAAACATGATGAGGATGAAGTAGAAGTCAGATATCTTAAGGAATATAAATTTTTTATAATGGTAGAGCCTTTCTATTTTAAAAATCCATTGATATTTGCAACCCAATCTGAATTAAATAGTTATATTAACGATTATAATTTTAGAATATCTACGAAATATTTTGATAAAGTAAAAGTAAAAAGAAAAGTTTTAAAAAATATGCAAAAAAGAGTTGAAAGATTTAAAGATAATAACAATTTATAAAGGAGTTTATATGAAGGTTGTAGTTGGAATGAGTGGGGGAGTAGATAGTAGTGTTGCTGCTATTTTATTAAAGAATCAAGGATATGAAGTAATTGGATTATTTATGCGTAATTGGGATGCTGGTGTAAATAATGATATACTTGGTAATCCTACATTAAATGATAACATATGCCCTCAAGAACAGGATTATAATGATGCTGTAGAAGTATGTAAAAAACTCGATATTCCATTAAAGCGTGTTGATTTTGTAAAGGAATATTGGGATTATGTATTTACATATTTTCTTGATGAATTAAAATTAGGTAGAACACCTAACCCTGATATAATGTGCAATAAATATATAAAATTTGATATGTTTTTAAATGAAGCAGAAAAATTAGGAGCTGATTATGTTGCTACAGGCCATTATGCTAGATTAAAAGATGGTATATTAATGCGTGGGGTTGATGATAATAAAGATCAAACGTATTTCTTATCACAGGTTCCAAAGGAAAAACTAAAAAAAATATTATTCCCTGTTGGAGATTTAAAAAAGGAAGAAGTAAGAAAGATAGCCTTGAAATACAATTTAATTACCGCTAAAAAGAAAGATTCAACAGGTATATGCTTCATAGGTGAGAGAAATTTTAAACAATTTCTAGCTAATTATCTACCTAATCAAAAAGGTGATATCGTAGATATTGAAACAAATAAAAAAATAGGGGAACATATTGGACTTATGTATTATACAATTGGTCAAAGAAGAGGTTTGAACTTAGGCGGAAATGAAAATAGGGGATTTGTTGTAGGTAAGAATTTGAAAGATAATATTCTTTATGTATCATTTGGTGATGAGAGTGATTATCTTATTAGCACTTCTTGTATTGTTAATGAAATAAACTGGTTTAGTGATAAAAAGATTAATAAATGTACTGCAAAATTTAGGTATCGCCAAAAAGATAATGATGTTAAATTAATTTATCACGATGATTATATTGAAGTTTTATATCCTCAAGGTGTTAAAGCTGTAACACCAGGTCAGGCTTGTGTATTTTATAATAAAGATGAATGTCTTGGTGGAGGAATTATAAAAGAAGTTAGAAAAAATAATGAAAAATTATGGTATTTATAAAGCATTATATTAAATATTAATGCTTTTTTTATTTGACAAACTATTGACAAAAATATAAGATGTGCTAAAATTATATTAGGAGGCTAGATTTATGGATGAATTAAATAATTTATTGCATGAACTTGGTATTTCAAAAGTAAAATTAGCAAAATTTCTAGGCGTATCAAGACAAATGATTTACAATTATTTAGAATTAGACGATGTTAATAAATGGCCAAAAGATAAAAAGGTATTATTATTCAATTTATTAGGTATAAAATCTTATGATGAGATGAAAAAAATAAAAGTTGATACTGATTATATTATGGATGTTGAAATTAGACTTAATAATATAAATGAAAGAAAAAATAATAACGCTGTTAATAATGATATATTTAGTGGATTAGATGAAGCAAAAACTGAATTATTAACTAAGATAATAGATGCAGTAAAAGAGTATATAGAAGATGATAAAGGATTAAAAGTAGGGGAGTATTTGTATCATTTTATACAATCTTTAAATAATAATGAAGAAATAAGATATTTATTAGGATATGTTGCTAAAGAAACAGGATATGTTAAAGCTAATGAATTTGTATTTAATGAAGATAAACAATATATTTTTGAAAGTATATTATTTACTGCTATTGCACTTTATCACAGTGGTAAAGCATCAAAAAGTCGTTTAATTGAAGCTCATAGACGTTTTGAAACTCAAATTGATCATAAAATTGAAGAAAAAATGAGTCGTACTATGGAATTAAATAGTATAAAAAAACAAGCATTAAAAGAATTAGGTTTTACTGAGATTAATGATAATAATATTAGTGAAGTTTTTGCCAAAATTGCTGAAATTCAAGCTAGAAAAAACGCTTTTAATTAGTACACTTCCCCTATTCACTTTTTTTGTTATAAATAGGGGATTTTATTATATATTTTTATTATATACTATTAGATTATTTATTTAATAATTATATTATATATTTGTATTTTTATATAAATGATGTATTAAATAAATATGGAATAGTAAATAATATTATATAGTTAGTTAAATTTTAATTTTATAAATAATTTAATAATTAATATTAATGAGGTTATAAATTTAGTTTAATATATATTTATTGTTTTAGATAAATGTTATAATTATATATTAATAACTGTTTTATTAATAATTAATTGCCTTAATAATTTTTTATAAATAATTCCTATAATGTATATTATGTTAACTTCTATAAAAGAATAAAATATATGATTAATATAATAAAAGAATAAATTAAGATATTATTATATTATTATTTACCCTATTATTAATAAGTAACGTTGTTCTATTAATTATTATAGTTAGTATAATAATTATTATACTACTACATTCTGGAATAAAAATAATATTATAGTAAATAATATTATTGGGTGATTATAATGAAAAAAAATAAGAAATCTAATAAGATGAATGATAAAATGAATTATAGTTCAAATAATAAATCAAATAAATGTAATGATATGAAATGTAATTCAAATGATTCAAATAATTGTAGATAACCCACAAAAAAAGAAACCTAATTCGGAGACTGCTGAAAAAGTAGTTAAAATTAAAACTGATATTTAGAAATAATTTTCT
>CAMKGA010000037.1 GCA_946412015.1 uncultured Caryophanales bacterium | reverse complement strand
AGACTAAATTCAGCTCGGTAATATTGAAACTGGAATTTACTTTTTCATTTCACAATTTTATAAAAAATCGTAAAAAATAAAAAAAACACTTGATTTTTAGAGCAATTTTTTATATAATTTTGTATGTGTGGCGTGCGTAGATGTGTGAGGTTGCTGATACACCAGGATAAGTTGTAAATAGTTTAAAAAGGTAAATCAGGTTTTTACACGGAGCAAGTCTATACTAGATATAGGCGAAGGGAGGATTATATGTCAAAGACTACAGTTCGTATCAAATTAAAAGCGTTTGAACATAAGAGTTTAGATAAAGCTTGTGCTAAAATAGTTGAGACTGTAAAACGTAATGGTGGAAAAATTAGTGGGCCAATTCCGCTTCCAACAGAAGTTGAAAAAATAACTATTTTAAGAGCTGTTCATAAATATAAAGATTCACGTGAACAATTTGAAAAAAGAACACACAAAAGATTGATTGATATTATAAATCCAACTAAGGAAACAATTGAAGCTTTAGCTCATTTAGAAATTCCTAGTGGTGTTGATATCAGAATAATTAAATAAGGAGGAAAATATGAAAGGAATCTTAGGTCGTAAAATAGGAATGACTCAAGTATTTACTGAATCTGGAAAATTGATTCCTGTAACTGTTGTTGAGGTTGAACCAAACATTGTTACACAAATAAAAACAAAAGAAAATGATGGTTACGAAGCAATTCAACTTGGATTCGATACAAAGAGAGAAAAGTTAGCGACTAAAGCAAATGCTGGTCATGCAGCAAAAGCAAAGACTACACCTAAGCGCTTCTATAGAGAAATTAAAGGTGTAGATATTAATGATTATACATTAGGTCAAGAAGTAACAGTTGAACTTTTTGAACCAGGAGAAATCATTGATGTAACTGGAACTACAAAAGGAAAAGGGTTCCAAGGTGTTATCAAAAGACATGGTCAATCAAGAGGACCAATGGGACATGGATCACATTATCACAGAAGACCTGGATCAATGGGAACTATGAGACCAATGCGTGTTTTCAAGGGTAAGGCTTTACCTGGACATATGGGAACATTAACTGTAACGATTCAAAATTTAATGGTAGTAGATGTTGATAAAGAAAACAATGTAATATTAGTAAGTGGAAATATTCCAGGACCTAAAAAAGGATTGGTAATTATTAAAACGGCTGTTAAAAATCCAAAAAAGATTGAAACTGAAAATTTAGTTTCTTATGTAAAAGAAGAAGTTAAAGAAGAAGTTGAACCTGCTACTTTAGCAACAGAAGAAGTTGTTACAGAAGAAACTACTAAGGAAGAAAATTAGTAGGAGGGTTATTAATGAAAAAAATAGATATATTGGATATTAACGGAAAAAAAGTAAGCGATATTACATTAAATAAGGATGTATTTGGCATTGAACCAAATGATACAGTATTATACGATGCAATTAAGTTATCTCAAAATGCAACTCGTCAAGGAACTGCTAGTGTAAAAGGTAGATCAGAAGTTTCTGGTGGAGGAAGAAAACCATGGAGACAAAAGGGTACAGGTCGTGCTCGTCAAGGATCTATTCGTGCACCACATTGGTACCATGGAGCTGTTGCATTCGGACAACAATTTAAAAACTACACAACAAAAATGAATCGTAAAGAAAGACGCTTAGCATTAAAAAGCGCATTATCTTACAAATTAAAAGATAAAGAATTAATAGTTTTAGATAATCTTGATATTAAGAGTAATAAAACTAAAGATATGAAAAATATTTTAAATAATTTAAAAGCAGAAAGAAATGTTTTAATAGTAGTAAATGAACTTACAGATGATATTATTTTATCAACTCGTAATTTAGATTATGTACTATTATTAGAAGCTAGTGAAATAAATACATTAGATGTAGTTTCTGCAGACGTTTTAATTGTAACTAAGGATGCAGTTAAAACTATAGAGGAGGCTTTAGCATAATGAATAATTATAGAGATATTATAAAAGCTCCGATTATAACTGAAAAAACAGCAGCTTTAAATGAAAACAATGTAGTTACATTTAGTGTAGATGTAAAAGCAAATAAGACTCAAATAAAGCAAGCTATTGAAGCTATTTTCAATGTTAAAGTTGAAAGTGTAAACGTTATTAATGTTCACCCTAAGAAAAAAAGAGTTGGACGTTATTCTGGATATACAAAGAAAGTTAAAAAAGCTATTGTTAAGTTAAAAGAAGGAAGTTCAATTGAACTTAACTAATCTAGAGGAGGGAAAATTATGGCATCAATAATAAACTATAAACCAACAACTAATGGTAGACGTAATATGAGCACTTTAGATTATAGCGGATTAACTAAAGTTGCTCCAGAAAAATCATTACTTGTTCCACTTAAGAAAAATGGTGGTCGTAATAATCAAGGAAGAATTACAGTAAGACATCAAGGTGGAGGAGCTAAGAGAAAATATCGTATTATTGATTTCAAAAGATTGAAAGATGGAATAATAGGTACTGTGTCTTCAATTGAATACGATCCAAATAGATCAGCACATATTGCATTAATAAAATATGCTGATGGTGAAAAAAGATATATAATCGCTCCTAAAACTTTAAAAGTCGGAGATAAGATTGAAAGTGGTGAAAATGCAGATATTAAAGTAGGAAATTGTTTACCACTAAAAAATATTCCAGATGGAACTATGGTATGTTGTGTAGAACTTACTGCAGGTAAGGGAGCTCAATTAGCTCGTTCAGCAGGTTCTAGCGTACAAATATTAGGAACAGAAGGAAAATACACTTTACTTCGTTTAACAAGTGGAGAAGTACGTAGAGTATTAAGTACTTGTCGTGCTGTAATCGGAGAAGTTGGAAATGAAGATCATGAATTAGTAAATTTAGGAAAAGCTGGACGTAAAAGACATATGGGTATTAGACCTACAGTTCGTGGTTCAGTTATGAACCCTAATGATCACCCTCATGGTGGTGGTGAAGGTCGTGCTCCAATCGGACGTAAAGGACCAGTTACTCCTTGGGGTAAACCTGCACTTGGATATAAGACTCGTAAAGGTAAAAAACAATCAGATGCGTTAATAGTACGTCGTCGTAAAAAATAGAAAGGAAATATAATATGGCAAGAAGTATAAAAAAAGGACCTTTTGCAGATGATCATTTAATGAAAAAGGTTGAAAAAGTAAATAGTTCTGAAAAAAAAGAAGTTATTAAAACTTGGTCTCGCCGTTCAACAATTTTTCCTGAATTTGTAGGTAATACCTTTGCTGTTCATAATGGAAAAGAATTTGTTCCAGTATATGTTACTGAGGATATGGTAGGACATAAATTAGGAGAATTCGTGGCTACTCGTAAATTTGGTGGTCATGGCGATGATAAAAAATAAAACCTAGGAAGGAAGATAGAATGGAAGCAAGAGCAATTGCAAAGGGACTTAGAATCCCACCACGTAAAGCTCGTTTAATAGTTGATTTAATACGTGGTAAAGACGTTCAAAAAGCTGATGAAATAGTTAGTAATTATAACAGTGAAGCTGCAAGATTAACTAAAAAAGTATTAACATCAGCTGTAGCTAATGCTTTAAACAACTTAGGTTTAGATAAAACTAAATTATATGTTAAAGAAGCATATGTTAATGAAGGTCAAACATTAAAAAGAATGAAATTTGGTTCACGTGGACATGTGGATCCAATCAAAAAAAGAACAAGTCATATAACAATAGTTGTTAGTGACGAAAAATAATATGTAAAGGAGGAAAACTTGTGGGTCAAAAAGTTAGTCCTATAGGACTTAGAATGGGAATTAACAAGACTTGGGAATCAAAATGGTATGCAGATAATAAAGATTTTGCTGCATTTCTAGATAGAGATGTTAAGATTCGTAAGTATTTGGATAAAAGACTAAAAGACGCATCAGTTTCAAGTATTCTTATTGAAAGAAACTCAAAGGTGACAAATGTAATTATTAACACTGCAAAACCAGGAGTTGTAATTGGTCACGGTGGAGATGAAATTGAAAAAATAAAGAAAGAATTATCTAAATTAGTAAAAGAAAATATTCAAATTTCAATTAAAGAAGTAAAGAATCCTGATTTAGATGCTGCCTTGGTTGCAGAAAATATTGCTCGTCAAATTGAAGGACGTGTATCATTTAGAATTGCTCAAAAGAGGGCTATTAGAAATACAATGAAAGCAGGAGCAAAAGGAATTAAAACTGCTGTATCAGGACGTTTAGGTGGAGCAGATATGGCTCGTACTGAAGGTTATACAGAAGGAGTTATTCCATTACATACTTTAAGAGCAGATATTGACTATGCTCATAAAGAAGCAGATACAACATATGGAAAAATTGGTGTTAAAGTATGGATTTGTAAAGGAGAAATCTTACCTGCTAAAAATAAGGGAGGTATGAAAGATGGCAGTAATTCCAAAAAGAACTAAATATCGTAATCCTCATCGCCTTTCTTATGATGGAAATGCTAAAGGTAACACTCGTGTTAGTTTTGGTGAATATGGTCTTGTAGCATGTGAGGGAGCATGGATTACTGATAGACAAATAGAGGCTGCCAGAGTTGCGATGACTCGTTACATGAAACGTGGAGGAAAAGTATGGATTAATATTTTCCCACACTTATCATTAACTAAGAAACCTCTTGAAACTCGTCAAGGTAAAGGTAAAGGTGCTCATGATTCGTGGGTTGCAGTAGTAAAAAAAGGAAAAGTTATGTTTGAAGTAGGAGAAGTTTCAGAAGATACAGCACGTGAAGCATTAAGACTTGCTATGCATAAACTTCCAATCAAATGTAAATTTGTTAAAAAGGAAGGTGTTAGATAATGACTAATAAGGAAATAAGAGAATTATCTACAGAGGAAATAGTTTCTAAAATAAAAGAAACAAAAGAAGAATTATTTAACTTACGTTTCCAACAAGCAACTGGATCTTTAGAGAAACCTCATAGAATTAACGAATTAAGAAAACAAGTTGCACGTATGAAAACAATTTTACGTGAACGTGAACTAGAAAGTAAATAGGAGGAAATATGCAAGATAAAAGAACTCGTGAATTAGTTGGAAAAGTTGTTAGTGATGCTAACGATAAAACTGTAACAGTTTTAGTAGAAACATATAAAAAAGATAAACTATATGGTAAGAGAGTTAAATATTCAAAAAAATATGCTGCACATGACGAAAAAAATGAAGCAAAAAAAGGTGATACAGTAAGAATCGCCGAAACTAGACCAATATCAAAAACTAAACATTTTCGTTTAGTAGAAGTAGTAGAAAAAGCAGTTATACTATAATTGCCAAAGAATAGGAGGATAATTATGATTCAACAAGAAAGTCGACTAAAAGTTGCTGACAATTCAGGAGCTAAAGAATTATCTGTAATTCGTGTTCTTGGGGGCAGTAAGGTAAAGACTGGTAATATTGGAGATATAGTGGTTGCAACAGTAAAAAAAGCAACACCTAACGGAACTGTACAAAAAGGAAAAGTTGTAAAAGCAGTTGTTGTTAGAACTAAATTTGGTCTAAGAAGAGCTGACGGATCATATATCAAATTTGATGATAACGCTGCAGTCATTATTAAAGATGATAAGAGTCCAGTTGGTACTCGTGTATTTGGACCAGTAGCACGTGAACTACGTGACAAAAATTTTATGAAAATTATATCACTTGCTAAAGAAGTGTTATAGTTGTTTGGAGGAATGAAAATGAACTTTAAAACTGGTGATAAAGTAGTTGTCATTGCTGGAAAAGATAAGGGTAAAGAAGGAAAAATAATTAAAGTTTTAAAACGTGATAATAGAGTTGTTGTAGAAGGTGTTAATATTGTAAAAAAACATTTTAAAGGAAATGGTCAACAAGCAGGGTCAATTAGCGAAATTGAATCATCAATTCATGCATCAAACGTTATGATTATTGATCCAAAAACTAAAAAACCTACCAGAATAGGACATACTACAAATAAAGATGGAAAGAAGATAAGAGTTAGTAAAAAATCTAATTCAAATCTTGATTAATTGGAAGGAGGGTATATATGAACCGCCTAAAAGAAAATTATAAAAACAATATCGTTCCTGAATTAAAAGAAAAGTATAATTATAAAAATATTAATGAAATACCTAAATTAGAAAAAATAGTAGTAAATATTGGATGTGGAGATGCAACTTCAAATTCTAAAATGTTAGAAGCTGCAATGAATGATTTAAAAATAATTACAGGACAATCTCCAGTAGCTACTAAAGCAAAAAAATCAATAGCTGGATTTAAGTTAAGACAAGGACAAGCAATTGGTTGTAAAGTAACATTACGTGGTGAAAAAATGTATAATTTCTTAGATAAATTAATTAGTATTACATTACCACGTGTAAGAGATTTTAGAGGTATATCAAATAAAGCGTTCGATGGAAGAGGTAACTATACTTTAGGTTTAACAGAACAATTAATATTCCCAGAAATAGAATATGATTCAGTTGTTAAAGTACGTGGTATGGATATAGTTTTTGTAACAACTGCAAAAACAAACGAAGAAGCTTACGATCTTTTAAAAGGATTCGGTATGCCATTTAAAAAATAAACTTAGGAGGAAATTATGGCTAAGAAAAGTATGAAGGTAAAAGCTAGTCGTGAACCAAAATTCGAAGTACGTAAATATACACGTTGCAACAGATGTGGACGTCCTCATGCTGTACTAAAAAAATATGGCATTTGTAGAATTTGTTTTAGAGAATTAGCTTATAAAGGACAAATACCAGGAATGAAAAAATCTAGTTGGTAAGAAGGAGGAAAGTTATGGTAACAGATCCAATCGCAGATATGCTTACTCGTATACGTAATGCAAATAGTATGCGATATAAAGAAGTTGAAGTACCTGCTTCAAAAATTAAAATTGAAATAGCTAGAATTTTAAAAGAAGAAGGATTTATATCAGATTATAAAATTAAGAAAAATAATATTCAAGATATACTTGTTCTTTATTTAAAATATAGTGGAAGAGAACGTGTAATTACTGGACTTAAAAGAATTTCTAAACCAGGATTACGTGTTTATGCAAAAGCTGATGAAATTCCTACTGTATTAAGTGGACTTGGTATTGCAATTATTTCAACATCTAAAGGTATGATGACTGATAGAGATGCAAGAAAAGCTTCACTTGGTGGAGAAGTATTAGCTTACATTTGGTAGAAAGGATAATATTATGAGTCGTGTTGGAAATAGAATAATTAGTATACCAACAGGAGTAACTGTAAATGTTGATGGATGTAATGTTACAGTAAAAGGACCTAAAGGAGAACTTTCTACTGTAATTAATAAGAACATCGCAGTTGAAGTTTCTGAAACTGAATTAAAAGTAACAAGAAAAAATGATAATTATAAGAATTTTCATGGTACTGCAAATGCAAATATTAAAAATATGATTGTTGGTGTTACTAATGGTTATGAAAAGAAACTTGAAGCAGTTGGTGTTGGATATCGTTTTCAAGTAAAAGGAAAAGAATTAGTAGTTTCAGCTGGATATTCAAATCCAGTAATTGTAAAAATTCCAGAAGATATTACATTGGAATCCCCAAGTAATACAGAGTTATTTATTCGTGGAATTGATAAACAAAAAGTTGGTCAATTTGCAGCTGAAATAAGAGAAATTAGAAAACCTGAACCTTATAAAGGAAAAGGTATTAGATATGCAGATGAGCATATTCGTCGTAAAGAAGGAAAGAAAGCTTCTAAATAATAAGAGAGGAGAGTAATTATGATCAAAAAAGTAGTTCGTAATGATGCAAGACTTGCAAGACACGATCGTATAAGAGGAAAAATATCTGGTACAAAGGATGTTCCAAGATTAAATGTTTTTAGATCAAATAGTAATATTTTTGCTCAAATCATCGATGATGAAGCTGGAGTTACTTTAGTTAGTGCATCATCATTAGAAAGTGAATTAAAATTAACTAATGGTGGAAATATAGAAGCTGCAACTAAAGTAGGAGAGTTGCTTGCTAAAAAAGCTAAGAAAGCAAAAATATCAAAAGTTGTGTTTGATAGAGGTGGATACCTATATCATGGCCGTGTAAAAGCTTTGGCTGAAGCTGCACGTGAAAATGGCTTAGAATTCTAATAGGAGGGTAATGATGGAAGAAAATAAAGAAATAGTTGAAACAGTTGCAACTCCTGAAGAAGAAGGAAAACAAGAAACTGTATCAAACAAAAATAGAAAAAATGATAAACAACCTCGCGCTAGAAGAGAAAGACGCCCAAGAAATCGTCAAAGACAGCCAAAACTATATGAAGAAGATGTAATTTCAATAGGACGTGTAACAAAAGTTACAAAAGGTGGACGTCATTTCCGTTTTTCAGCAGTTGTTGTAGTGGGAGATAAAAAAGGAAAAGTAGGACTTGGAACAGGAAAAGCAAATGAAGTTCCAGATGCAATTAAGAAAGCTGTTCAAAATGCAACAAAGAATATTGTAAAAATATCTATAGTTGATGATCGTACAATTCCACATGAAGCAATTGGTGTTGAAGGCGCAAGTAGAGTTATGTTAAAACCAGCAGCAAAAGGTACAGGAGTAAAAGCAGGTGGACCTGTTCGTTCAGTACTTGAAATGGCTGGAATTAAAGATATATTATCTAAATCACTTGGTTCAAATACAAAAATTAATATGGCATATGCTACATTAAATGCTCTAAAACAACAGAAGACAATTGAGGAAGTAGCTCGTCTTCGTGGAAAAAAAGTGGAGGAGATTAGATAATGAAGTTACATGAATTAAGACCAAATGAGAAAGCTTTTAAAGAAAGAAAAAGAGTTGGACGTGGACCAGGATCTGGTTTAGGGAAAACTAGTGGTAAAGGACAAAAAGGACAAAATGCACGTAGTGGTGGAGGAGTTCGTCCAGGATTTGAAGGTGGACAATTACCTTTATTCCGTAGATTACCAAAAAGAGGTTTCTCAAATGCTAAATTTAAGACAGTATATGCTGTAATTAACTTAAGTGATTTAAATAAATTTGAAGATGGAGCTATTGTTACTCCAGAAATATTAAAGGAAATGGGAATCTTAAAAAATCAACTTGATGGTGTTAAAGTTCTTGGTAATGGAAAATTAGAAAAGAAATTAACAGTAAAAGCTCATAGATTCTCTAAAACAGCAATTGAAGAAATAGAAAAAATGGGTGGAAAAGCTGAGGTGATGTAATTTGTCAATCATTAAGCAGATTTTCAGTCCAAAAAATAGAGATATATTAAAAAAAATAATATTTACACTAGTAGCACTATTTATATTTAAATTAGGTGCTGCTGTAACAGTTCCAGGAGTAAAAATTCCAAAGGAAAGTTTAAGCTTTTTTGAAATATTAAATGCAATGAGTGGTGGAGCATTTGAAAAAGCATCAATTTTTGCATTGAGTGTTACACCATACATAACTGCACAAATTATTATTCAGCTTTTATCTATGGATATTATTCCATATTTATCAGATTTATCAAAACAGGGTGGAGTTGGAAGACGTAAATTAAATCAAATAACAAGAGTTCTTGGTATAATTCTTGCCTTTATTCAAGGATATATGTATTCTTTTGCATATATTTCTAACGGAACTGCAACAGATTATATGTTATATGCATTAATTTTAACTGCAGGAACAGCTCTACTTATGTGGATAGGCGATCAAATAACCATAAAGGGGCTTGGTAATGGTATGTCATTAATAATAATGGCAGGGATTATTAATGTTTTACCTTCTATGTTTATAAATTTATGGAACAAATTAATTCCAAGTGGTTTTATAGGAATATTATTATTTGTAGCATTTATATTAGTTTTCTTATTTGTAATTGTTGGAGTAATATTTGTAGAATCAGCAGAAAGAAGATTACCTATACAGTATGCTAATAAATCTACAATAGGAGCTAATAATCAAAGTTATATACCATTTAAATTGAATAGTGCAGGAGTAATTCCAGTAATATTTGCATCTGCAATTATGACGATACCACAAATAATTGCAAGTTTTGTAAAAAATGGTACATTTGAGCTTATTGTTTCTAAGTATATAAATTATACAACAACAACTGGATTGTTACTTTATGTTATTTTAATTATATTATTTACATATTTTTATACATTTATGCAATTAAAGCCAAAAGAAATGGCAGAAAATTTGAATAAAAATGGTGGATATATTCCTGGGATTAGACCTGGAAAAGAAACAGTAGATTATGTAAGTAAAGTATTAAAAAGAATAACAATAGTAGGTGGAGTATTTTTAGCAATTCTAGCTGCACTTCCAATTGTATTAGGTAAATTAACAAATTTATCAAATGTAATATCAATAAGTGGAACAGGACTTTTAATTGTTGTAGGTGTTGCGCTTGAAACATATAAGCAATTAGAAAGTGAACTTGCAAGTAGAACTTATGAAAACGGAAGAAAAGTTAGGAGAAGAAGAATATAATGAATATTATTTTAATAGCTCCTCCCGCTGCAGGGAAGGGAACTGAATCAGAAAAATTAATTAAAGATTATGCGCTTGCTCATATATCAACAGGTGATTTACTAAGAAAAGCAATAAATGATAATACTCCTTTAGCACGTGAGATTAATAATTGTATTGAAAAAGGTGAATTAGTAAGTGATGATATAATTCTTAAATTAATTGAAAACAGAATTTTAGAAGATGATTGTAAAAGAGGATACATATTAGATGGATTTCCAAGAACAATTGCGCAAGCAGAGAAATATGATGAAATGCTTGAAAAGAATAATCTGTCTGCTGGATATGTATTTGTAATAGATATTGAAAAAGAACTTGCAAAATCAAGAATTGTAGGTAGAAGATCATGTCCAAAATGTGGACGTGTATATAATGTAAGTTTTGAAGATTCAATGCCAAAAGTAGAGAATACTTGTGACGATTGTAAAGTAGAACTTATAAGAAGAAAAGATGATAACGAAGAATCATTTGAAAAAAGATTTGAAGTTTATCTTAACGAAACAGCTCCTTTAATTGATTATTATGAAAAAAAGAATATCTTATATCATATAAATGGAAATATTGATAAAGAAGAAAGACATAAGCAAATTAAAGACATTATAGAAAATAGTTAAAGGAGCTTTAACTTTCAATATATAGAATATATTGAAAAAGATACTTGACCCCTATATAATATTTGTCATTAGTTATCATTTTTATAAATGTGATTATTAATAAATAATTATATTTTGGGACTATAAATAACCAAAAATTAAAAGAGGTGAGAAGATGGCAAAAGATGATGTAATTGAAATGGAAGGAAAAGTATTAGAAGTGTTACCTGGTTATAAGTTCAAAGTAGAACTTTCCAATAAACACGTAATTGAAGCCAACGTTTCAGGTAAAATGCGAATGAATATGATTCGTATCTTAGCTGGTGATAGAGTAGTTGTTGAAATATCAACATATGATTTAACACGTGGGCGTATAACCTATAGAAAGTAGGAGGTATAATATGAAAGTTAAACCATCAGTAAAAAAAATGTGTGAAAAATGCAAAGTTATTAAACGTAAAGGGAAAGTAATGGTAATTTGCGAAAACCCTAAACATAAGCAAAGACAAGGTTAATGGGAGGTGACTTATGGCACGTATAAAAGGTGTGGATATACCAAATAATAAGAGAATAGAGATAGCTTTAACTTATATTTATGGTATTGGAAGAAGTTTATCAAATACAATTTTAAAAGATGCAAAAATTGATGTTAATAAAAAAGCTGGAGATTTAACAAATGATGAATTAGTTGCTATTCGTGATGAAGTTAATAAATATTTAACAGAAGGAGATTTACGTCGCGAAGTTAACATGAATATTAAAACAAAAATGGAAATAAATTCTTATCAAGGAACTCGTCATAAAAAAGGACTACCTGTAAGAGGACAAAGAACAAACAGAAATGCAAGAACTCGTAAAGGTAAAGGTAAAGTAGTTGCTAATAAGAAAAAATAGTTGTTAAAAGGAGGTTAAACTATGGCTTACAAAGCTAGAAAAAGAAAAGTAAAAAAGACTGTACCAGAAGGAAAAGCCTTCATTCATTCAACATTTAACAATACAATTGTTACAATTACTGATAAAGAAGGAAATGCAGTTAGTTGGGCTTCTGCAGGAACATTAGGTTTTAAAGGAAGTAAAAAGTCTACTCCATATGCAGCTGGTATGAGTGCTGAGGCAGCAGGAAAAGCAGCAGTTGATATGGGTATGAAAAAAGTTGAAGTATATGTGAAAGGTTTAGGATCAGGTAGAGAAACAGCTATTCGTTCACTTCAAACAGCAGGATTAGAAATTACATCTATTACTGATGTTACACCAATTCCACATAATGGATGTCGTCCACCAAAGCGTCCACGTGGTTAATAAAAAGGAGTGATATAATGTTAAATTTTGAAAAACCAATATATAAAATAACTGAATATATTGATAGTAAACACTTTGGAAAATTTGAATTAGAGCCTTTAGAAAGAGGCTTTGGTACAACATTAGGTAACGCTCTTAGAAGAATAATGTTATCTAGTATGCCAGGAAGTGCAATTGTTGCTGTAAAAATAGACGGTGTAATGCACGAATTTCAAACAATTGAAGGCGTAGTTGAAGATGTAACTACAATTGTATTAAATTTAAAGAATGTAGTTGTAAAGAATAATTCGTCTGAGGTAAAAACATTAAGACTTTACGCAGATAAAGAGGGTGTTATTACTGCAGGTGATATAGATGCAGATTCTGATGTAGAAATAATTAATAAGGACCAAGAAATTGCTACAATTGCAAAAGGCGGAAAAATTAATATGGAACTTTTAGTAGCAAATGGTAGAGGATATGTACCATCGAATGAAAATAAAAAATATGTAGAAGATGAATCTATAGGTTTTATTCCAATAGATGCAATATATTCTCCAATTGAAAGAGTTAGTTATGAAGTTGAAAGTGCACGTATTGGTCAAGATGCAAATTATGATAAACTAATCATGGAAGTAAGTACCAATGGTTCAATTAAGCCAGAAGAGGCTATGGCTTTATCAGCAAGAATAATGATTGAACACTTAAATATTGTTACTAATTTAGATGAAATTGCAGATATAACAGGAATTATGAATGCAAAACAAGAAGATACTAAATTAAAGAAACTTGAAACTTCAATTGATGATTTAGACTTTTCAGTTCGTGCATACAATTGCTTAAAAAGAGCTGGAGTTAATACATTAGGTGATTTAACTGCAAAATCAGAATTAGAAATGATGAAAGTACGTAATTTAGGAAAGAAATCTTTAAAAGAAGTAATTGATAAAGTTAAAGATATGGGTCTTAAATTTCGTGAAGATGATTAATAGTTAGGAGGATTTGTATGGCTTATAGAAAATTAGGACGTACTAATAAGCATAGAAGAAGTATGCTTGCAAACTTAACTAAAGATGTTATTATGAATGGTAAGATTGAAACAACAGAAACAAGAGCTAAAGAGGTTCGTAAATTTGTTGATAAAATGATTTCTTATGGAAAAGATGGTTCTTTAGTTGCAAGAAGAAAAGCATTAGCATTTGTTCATAATGATAATGAAGTTGTGAAGAAAGTATTTAATGATTTAGCGCCATGCTATGCTAATAGAAATGGCGGATATACAAGAATATTAAAATTAACAGAACGTCGTGGAGACGATGCTCTAATGGTAATTTTAGAACTAGTAGAAGACTAATTATTAGTCTTTTTTTGTTTCATTAATAGTCTAAGTAACACCAAAATATTGCATTTTTTCAATAATTGTGATAATATACTCGCGAAATAACAAATAGTTAATGAGAAGGAGTGCTTTATGATAAATATTATAGTATGTGAAGATAATAAAAACGATTTAGCAAAAATAAGAAAATCTATTTCTAAAATAATGAAATCATTAAAAATTGATTATAAAGAAAATGTATTTATGGATTATGACGAATCATTTATGAAAATAATTGATAAAAAAATACCATTTAAGTTTTATATTTTAGATATAGAAACTCCATCGCGTTCTGGTATAGATATTGCACGTATAATAAGAAAAAAAGATTATTCTAGTCCAATTATATTTTTAACTGGACACAATGATTTAGGAGTAGAATTATTATCTGAAGATATTACGTTTACTTCATTTATAAATAAATTTGTTAATTATGAAAATAGGTTAAAGAAAAGTATTATTAATTCCATTAATGCTATGAATAAGAAAAGGATTTTAAGGTTAAAAGATGGTAATACTTTATATACTATTAATCTTAATGATATACTGTATCTTACAAAAGAAAGTTTATCAAGAAAAACTGTTATTGTAACTGATTATAACGAATTCTATATAAGTCAGTCACTAAATTCAGTAAAAGATTTATTAGATGACGATTTTATTCAAACACATAGAGCGTGTATTGTTAATAAAAATAGAGTTTGTAAAATAGACTTTAAAAATAAAATAATATGCTTTGATAACAATGTTGAAATAGATTTGTTATCAAATAAGTATAAGAAGGAGATGATTATATGAATAAATATATAATAATTCTTATATCTAGTTTTATTATAAATGTAATTGAAATGTTTTGTATTCATAAAATAGTCAATGAAAAAATGAATTTAAAATCAAAAAAGACATATTTTATATATTTATTAATGGTATTACTTATATTTTTGAATTATATCTTTTCTAACAATTTATATAAAGTATTTATTACTTTGCTGATAAGTTTGATTGAAATTAAATTATTATTTAATAAGAGTTTAAAAGAAAATATTGTTATTGCAGTATTAATGGAATTAACTACTATATTGGCAGAATTTATTTTTGCATTAGTTATTAGTTTAATAAATAATATAAATCCGAATTCACTTGCTCAAACATATCAAGGAACAATAGTTACTAACATTTTTATTTCGTTTATTATATTTTTATTATCTAATATTTTATTTTTAAACAAAATATATAATAAAATAATTAATTTAATAGGAAATATTTCTATAAAAAAAGTAGTTATTTTTTTAAGTATTATTATTGTTTGTGGAAGTACTTTGTTTTATCTCTCATATTATAATAAGAATAATATTTTTAGTTTAATAGTAAACTTTATTATTATTACGATTTATTTTCTTATAGTAATACTATTGATGAAAAAGGAGAATAAATATAATAGAATTCGTTTGAAATATTTAGTTACTATACAAGATCTTAATGAATATGAATCTATAATAAATCAATACCGTATTATTAATCACGAAAATCAAAATCAATTACAAGCAATAAAAGGAATGACAAAGAATAAAAAATTAATTGATTATATAAATGAAATAATAAAAAGTAAAAATTCTGAGAATAAAAGTTTAATTAATCAAGCTCTTTTAATACCAACAGGAGGACTACGTGGTTTAATATATTCTAAATTAATTTTAATGAAAGAAAAAAGTATAAAATATTCAATTAATATTGATAAAAAAATAAATAGTAAATTGATGAAGAATATTTCTTCAAATGAAATGATAGATATTTGCCAAATTATAGGGGTATTTATTGATAATGCTATAGAAGCTGTTGAGAAATTAAAAGAACGAGTAGTTATAATAAATGTTTTTAGGGATGAAAATATTAATATTGAAATACAAAACACTTATGATAATAGTATAGAATTAAATAAAATTGATAAAATAGGGTATTCTACTAAAGGGAAAAATCACGGTTATGGATTAGCATTAGTAAATAGAATTTTAAAGAATAATAAAAACTTCTCTAATGAAAGAGAAGTATCAAAAAATTTGTTTAAACAAAAATTAATAATAAAAATTTAACTATTTTATCAATGTTTCTGGACATTCTGGCTCATCTAAGAAGAAGAAAAGACAAGCTTGACTTCCAGTTTTTGCACTTGATAGTCCAATTGCTGCTAAAATATTTGCTAAAAATCCCATAATTCACCTCCATAATTTATACTCGTAAAAGATTATTTTTTCAAATAATTAATATAATTATTATATGGTTCTTTAAATATCTTATATGTTAAAGGTGAAATTAGTATATTTTGAATTATAAGTGCAAATATAAGACTATTTTGTATATAATAATTATTTATAATAAGACTTAGTATAACAAATATTATTGCTATTAATGTAGATAAATATTTATATACTTTTCTTCTTTTAGGACTTACAATAGGTCTTTTTTTTGTGTCAGCAGGACTATACATATATATAAGTACTATATTAATTATGCCTAATATTATTTTTATAATTAAATTTATTTTAAATAATTTAATTATAAGAGGAATACCTATAAAAAGTGTAATAGAACTTACTAGACACATCCAACTTTTCTTTGCATGAATACCAAAAGAAGTTAGTCTAATTATATTGAAAAAAAATAATAGGATTAATGTTTGCTTAGTTATATTTAGTATAAATGATAATAACAACACAATTATAAATTTCGATAAAGTTAGATATATTCCAGTTAATCCATACTTTATTTCTTCTAATTTAATATTATCATAATTGTTACTTTTTCTTATTATATTTATCCAATGATTTATTATAATCTTTTGCATACCTTCTCCTATCATTGTCATTGTAAAATAAAAAAAATTCTCTTTCAATAAACTTTGAATTAAATTATTTTATTAACGAATAAGAAACTAACGAAGTAAAAAAATAGTTATAAAAATTTATTTAATGTAAAAAATATATAGTTTCATACAAAATAGATGAAACAAATTAAATTTTTTTATATAATATTTACTGTTTTCTGTCGAGATATGTAGAAATTTGTCGACTGAAAATTGTATGCTGTAATAAATTCTTATGGTATACTGATAAGGTAAGAGATTACTAGAAGGGAGATGTATGATGATGATTACTGGTAAAGTAAAATGGTTCAATAACGATAAAGGTTTTGGCTTTATTGAATATAACGATCAAGAAGATATATTTGTCCATTATTCTGCTATTTTATCTGAAGGGTATAAAACATTAGTAGAAGGACAATATGTTAAATTTGATTTAGTTAGAACAGACAAGGGTTTACAAGCAAAAAATGTTATTGAATTAAAAGATGCTCTTGTTTAATGATTTATGGCCATAAGGCCTTTTTTTATTAAAAAGATTTTTACTATTGAATATTAAATTTTAGAATGATATAATTAATGTAGAAAGGATGATATTATGAAATTTAATATTAGAGGAAAAAAACTTGAAGTAACACCTTCACTTAAGTCTTATATTGAGGATAAAATTGGAAGACTAGATAAATACTTTGAAAATCCAGATAATATCGAAGCAAATGTTTTAATTAAAGTAAGTGGAATTGATCAAGTAGTTGAAGTTACAATTAATACTCATGGACTAATACTAAGAGGAGAAGAATCTAATAAGGATTTATATGCATCAATTGATTTTGTAACAGATAAGATAGAAAGACAAATAAGAAAAAATAAAACAAAAATTCATAAGAAGGTATCTAAAGATACTATTAGAGATTTTAAAGTTATTGAATCAGATGTAACTGAAGAAAAAAAAGATGTTGTTAAAAGAAAAATTGTTGATATGAAACCAATGAGTGAAGAAGAAGCATCATTACAAATGGACTTAATAGATCATGATTTCTTTGTTTATAAAGATGCAGATACAGGAAGTATTAATATTATATACAAAAGAAAAGATGGAAATTATGGAGTGCTAGAAACAAAATAGGCTTATATAAGCCTTTTTTTCCAGGATAAACGCATGAGAAATTTTTTATAAAGTCTATTGCTTATTATTAAGCATA
>CAMKGA010000036.1 GCA_946412015.1 uncultured Caryophanales bacterium | reverse complement strand
AAGAATATACAACTTCTTGTTTTTTATTTATGTTTTTAGAATGCAATACCATATATATTCAATCTGGCTATATACAGTCATTATAAAAGTAAATACATTTTTTATTAAAGCTCACCATTCGGTGAGCTATTTTAATTATTAAATAAGATTTATTCAGCAATCCACAAACAATATAGTGTTTCAGATAATTCAATATCTTCTGGCGTAAATGTATTAATAATTTCTGGGGCAGCTCCCATTCTTGCAGATTTAGCATACATCATATTTGAATCAAAGTTAGTTTGTGAAACATATTCTGTTGTAAATGGTTTAAAATCTACCTTTACACATTGTTTTAAAATTTTACCAGCAGCTTCTGCAATAGCTTGGGCTTGTAATTCAGCTTCCTTATAAGCCTTAGCAAGTATTTTTCTTTTACACTCTTTAGAATCTTTTACTCCAAAATTAATTTTACAAGTAGGAGCATTATCTAATTTAGATAAACCCTCCATTATCTTAGCCATTCTTTCTTTATTATAATCAAATTTTAAAATTGCATTTTGATTAAATGAAAATCCATCAAACGAATATAATCTTGTTTTCTCATCATATTTTCTTTCTTCTTTCACAATATAATTTCTTGTCTTCATTTCATCTATTGCAAATCCATTTTGTAATAATATTTCACTTGCAAATTTTTGAACATTTTTCACTCCCTCAAATAATACTTCTTCATAACTTTGTCCTTTTGTATAAAAAACTATATTTAATATCACTTCATTTGGTGTAAAAAATTCTGTTCCTTTTCCTTGTACTATTATTTCCATTTTTAAATCCTCCATTTCATATTTATGATACTATTATTGTTTTTATGCACTTTGATTTTAACATATTATTTTTATACTTTCAATGTTACATTTCATATTTGTGATACTTTTCTTAAAAATATTTTAGCAATGATAATACCTCGCAAACCTTTATAAATACTGGGTTTCTTAATGTATGTTGCTCTCTTCAGTGGGGGCCTGCTCTCTTCAGTTAGAAGAGACCAAATTGTGTTAAACCCTTTAAATACGGGCCTTTTTATATCAACACAAACCATCATTTACCGTGGTTTTTTAGTATTTTTGTACCTAAATTGTACCTAAAATTACTTAACTAACATTGTTAATAATTCAATAAACCCTGTGGGATTTCTCTGTATATCTTCCTGTAACTTCTTCGCTTCTTCAGTTAAGAAATCTACATTTTCTTTATTCTTATCTAAATATTCTTTATTAAAATCAGCATATAATAATTTATTTAATTTTTCCATCTTTTCTGGTGCAATTTTTTCTTTTGGAACATCGCTAATTAAAACATACCAACCTAATAATAGATAAGTAATATCAATTGGATCTTTTTTAAATTCACATAAATATTTTAAACATAAATATAATATCATTTCTACAAAATATGCATTTTGTTTTAACGCAACAACATATATATCTAAATCATCATCTTTTTCTATTTCTATCATAGCATTGACTATTATAGTACTGTGCGTAAATAAGCACATTTTATCATAAAATTCATCAAGAAAATCTTTCAAATCTCTACTATTCATATCTGTAAATAATTCGCCATCTAATTTGCGTAGCACTTTTCTAAAATCATTCCTCAATTTTTGTGGCTTGGTATATTGTCTAGTTTTATCATCTATTGATAAATTAATAAATTCTTTATAAGTACTTGTGTTTTCATATATCATCATGCTCATTATTAGATTTTCAAAAGCAGATCTTAATAATGAATTAGCATCTACCACTTCTTTACTATTAATAAATTTATGCACATTTTTTAGCGTTTTTCGAGTTTGATTCAATAAGTTTATTGTTTCAGGTCGTTTAAATTGCTTATTATTTTCTAACTTCGTGAAGAACTTATTAATATATCTTCTCATTACTAAAACGAATTTAATTTTACATTTTTTACGTGCCAATTCTTTTAGCTCGACAAGTTTATCTTTTTGTAATAAATATATTAATTGTCTTATTTGATCTTCAGTTAATTCTGATTGAATCTTTTTCACATCTTCCTCTGTAATCAAATTAATCACCCCACATTTTAGCTATTATTATAGCACAATGACAAAAAAATGGGGATAATAAAGGATTATTAAACATATTCCAATATTAATTCCCCAAATAATGTTATATGAAATCTATCAATGTTTAAATTGCTTGTAGTTCCAACAGTTGTGGTATAATCTGAAACAATTATTCCTAGATTATTTAATTTAACAAATGATCTTACAATATATGCCCAATTCATTGTTTCAGATCCATCGTCTTCTTTAGCTTTATATATTAAAGCAATACCCATTTCAGGTGTTTCTAAATCAAACGTTTTGCAAAAATCTAACCAAAATATTGTTTTATTCTCACATCTTATATTTCTATCATGAAATTCTGTCAATCTCAATTTCTTAATTCCGTTTGTTTTTTTGTTTTCAGCATCTATCCTTATATTTTGCTTTTTAATTTCACCGTTTTTTTCTAACATCTTCTTATCTGATTCTATACTCTTATTATAGTATTCTCTTATACCGTTATTTTGATATTGCTTTATCATTTTTAATAATTTTATATCATTTACGTTTAATTTATTTATTATTTCACACAATTCCTCATAATTGTTATTATCTTGCTGCATTATTAAATCAATTAAAACCTCAATATACAAATCTACTGTTTCAGGAATACAGCTTAATAAAATATTATTTAAATTATTACTCACTACATATCTGTTATGCTCAGTTAATTTACCAACTTTTTCTTTAAATTGATCTGGTGTTATTAATTTTTCTTTCAATTTTATCTCCAGTTTTCTTATTCTCTTGATAATATCCTTTTCACTAATTAATCCAATTACACGATTTATTGCGAATGTAAGTAATGGTACAGTTGAAAAAATTGGATTAATGCACGAAATAATTCCAGAAATTGCATCTGCACCATCTTTTACTATTTCAGATTTTTGTTCTATATTTTTAATCATAATAACACCTTTTAGTTATTTGCATACTTTAATTCAGCTTGTCTAATAACTTGTTCAACTGCTCCTTCTCGTTTTACTGGAGGATAGTTATACTTGATTAATAATCTTCTTATATTGACTCTAATTCGAGCTCTAGCATCTTCTCTTTTAAATGCATCTAAAGTTAAGTTTTCATTAATAATTTCTACTAATTCTTTTGCTATTTGAACTAAAGTTTCATCTTTCATTAATTCTTTAATTTCTGGATCAGCACCTAAAGCATCAAAAAATGCTTTTTCTTCAGAAGACAAATCATATTCATTACCTTTTTCTAATTCATCTTCAATTTCTTTCTTTAATTTAATCATTTCTTCAATTATTTTTTCTATATCAGCTATATCTGTTCTTTCATTATAAGCATCAACTATTTTATTAAATTTAGTTGAAAATTTTTCTTGTAATGTTAAGTTTATTTTACCAATATCACTAATAGTTGTTTTAATGGCTCTTGACAATATCTCAGCTGCCACATTCTTATCTTTTAAACTTCTTAATTTATTAAGCATCGTATCACTTAATAACTCTAAACTATTACCTCTAGATAACTCTCCAAGATTAATTAACTCATCTTCTCTGATAGATTGTTCAAGCATTACACCAACGTTTCTATTAATTTCAGATACATCTAATTTATTTTCATTTGTTATTTTAGATATAAAAGATCTAACTGAAATAATAAACAATACTTTGTCCTTATAATTTTGTTCTAATATACCATTACATAGAGTATAAAGATTCTTAGCATCTAAGCTATGCTTCATAAATCTTTTCTTTTTATCTTCAGAACTCAATACTAAATTTGCTCCATCTTTAATTAAATTATACTTACCAGTATTATCTAAATCATTAAAGTTAGAATAATCAAATCCATCTAATATTCCATCAATAATTTCAATTTTATCTTTTAGCGCATTTACTAATTCATTATTATCTACTACCTGTCTTTGATCTCTTGTAGTATATGTTTTTAATGCATCTAATAACCATGCTTTTAATCCAATATAATCAACTATTAATCCAGCTGGCTTAGTTTTATATACACGATTAACTCTTGCAATAGCTTGCATTAGATTATGAGCTTTCATAGGCTTATCAATATACATAACACCCAATCTAGGAACATCAAATCCTGTAAGCCACATATCAACAACAATAGCTATCTTGAATTTCTCATTAGGATCATCAGCCTCATTTTTAAATCTAATTTCTAATTCTTTTTTATCATTTTTAGTACCTATAGCTTTTTGCATTTCTTCAGAATCTTTATTAGATGGAGTAATAATCATATTAACTACATCTTTATAATCAGGTCTTAATTCTAAGAACTTTTGATACATTGTATATGCTGCCTTTCTTGAATAAGCGACAACCATAGCATGATCTGCTACCATATCTTTTCTTTCTTCAAAGTGACTAATAATATCTTTAACTATTAATTCTAATCTATCAGGATCTTCAATTACTTGTGATATTTTAGCCATCATTTGCTTAGACTTATTTATAGCATATACATCAGCTACACCCTCATCTTCAATAAATTTGTAATAATTATCTATTTCGTCTAATATCTTTTGATTTAGACCTACTCTAGCCATTCTTGATTCATACATAATAGGAACAGTAGAACCATCTAATATAGCTTGAGTCATATCATAAGTGTCAATTACATCTCCAAATATTGATGATGTAGACTTATCTTTTGTTTCTACAGGAGTTCCCGTAAATCCAATATAAATTGCATTAGGTAAAGCATTATGAAGATATTTAGCTGTACCAAACTTTTCTTTGGCTTCATTTGTTTCATAATCTATCTTCATAGTAGCTTCTAATCCATAATGCGATCTATGAGCTTCATCTACTAATACTAAAATATCATCTCTATCACTAAATAATCCTGTTTCTTCTTCAAACTTTTGTAGTGTAGTAAAGAAGATTCCACCGGCGACTCTATCTTTTAGCATTTCATCTAAAGCTTGTCTAGAATCAGCTTGTCTTGGCTTTTGTTTTAAGTAATAATCGCACTTAACGAATGTTTCAAATAATTGATTATCTAAATCATTTCTATCAGTAACAACTACTATAGTGGGATTATTTAACAACTTAATCATATTGCCAGAATAGAACACCATACTAAATGATTTACCTGATCCTTGAGTATGCCATACTATACCAGCCTTACCAGTTTTAACACCATTAGTAACAGTAGAAAGAATAGCTTTCTTTACTCCAAAGTATTGATGATATTGAGCTAGAATCTTCTTATCATCACTAAATAGAATAAAATTTTGAATAATATCTAATAGTCTATCTTTTCTAAACATCCCATTAAATAATGTTTCATGTGTAGGCATATTCTCATATACGCAATCACTATCTTCTACCTTTTTCCAATCACTAAATCTAGAATATGGACTCGTGATAGTCCCTGCTTTAGCAGTAACACCATCACTAATTACTAGGAATTGATTATACTTAAATAGTGTAGGAATATGAACATTTCTATAACCAGTTAATTGAGTATATGCATCTTCTAATTTAACATCTTCATTAGTAGCCGTTTTAAGTTCTACTACCACTAAAGGTATTCCATTTATAAAGATAATAATATCTGGTCTTTTAGTATCAAATTCTATAATAGTAAATTGTTGAATTGCTTGGAAGTGATTATTGTTAATATTATCAAAATCAACTAATTTAACATTCTTGTATTGATAACCACTATTAGTCTTTACTTGAACAGGAACGCCCTCTAATAAATATCTGGTAAAAGTTTTGTTATCTTCAATAGGGTTACCATGTGATAAAGACTTTATGGTTTTAATAGCTTCTTGTATCTGACTATCAGTAAAATCTTTATTGATTCTACATAGATCATCAAATAAAGTATCGTCCATAAAAACACTATGATAATCCCTATCTATATCATAACCATTTAATCTTTCATAACCTAAACTCTCTAAGATACTTAAAGTAGCATCTTCTAATTGTTCTTCATTAAACATTACTTATCACTTCCTTATAAAACAAATCACAATTTGTATGATTAAATTTCTATATTATCTAAATCTATTTCACCATTCATTAACTTTGGTAATAATGTATCTCTTAATTCGGCCAGTCTTTTATTTTCTAATGAATTAAGAGCAATCTTTTCCATAATTGGTTTAACATTATTTTCAAATTTTAAAATATTATCTTTGTAACATATATTAATTTCAATACTCTTTAATTCTACTTGATTCAATCCTGGTTGAGCAGCCTTTGAACTTGCCAATCTATGAAGCATCTCTTTATTATCTTTGTTATACAAAACAAAATATAAATAATTTTGTGCCCAGTTATTTTCAGTATTTAATATGAATACATGCTCATTAACTGCTGCTTTATTATGTGGGAATCCATTTAAGCACATGGAAACTTTACCAGTATATGCCCCATCCTTATATAAAAGTACATCCCCACTATTTAATTTTCCATTTTTTAATTTTTCATAGTAATCTTCAGATATATACTTTTCAGACGAGTAATCATAGATTCCAAATTTTTCTATTTTTTCAGCTCCTATACTTGGAATACCACTTTCCTGTGCTCCTCCTTTTGGTCTAGAACCTGTTGAAACATTAAATAATAATTCATCTAATTTTTTAGGAGAACCCAAAGAATATATTTCATTAAATTGTTGTTCAGCTAAATCATGCAAATTATTATTTAGCTTATTATTTAGTTTTATTTTATCTTCTATAGATTTTAGTATTTTAACTATTTTATCTTGATTTTCTTTGCTTGGAATTGATATCTCATAATTTCTAATTGCAGATAAAGGAACATTCTTAATAGTTGTTCCATTAGCACCATATTGTAAATACTTTTTAAATTCTGGAGATTCAAATACAAAGTAAACATAATCTACATTGTATTCATCTTTAACGTTTACATAACATGCACTTTTTCCTAAAATAATCTTTTCATTATTATATTTGGCGATGTTGCCTAATGTGCCGTTAATTGAAATCAAAAGTGTATTTCTGTTTAAATTTCTTTTATGTTTAAGATACTGTTCTTCATTAATTCTTTTAGTATCATTTTTAAATACAATATCACCATCTACAAGATTATTTCCATTTACAAAATAGAATTCACCATTATCATCATATTCAGGAGTTCCATGAATGCCGTCACCTATTTTGTCAGTAATATCTTCTAATTTAAACTTATTAAAAATCATTTCAATTCTCCTTTCTCTTAAAAATCACAATTTATAAGGCTATATCTCATAACCTATTGCTTTTAAATTCTTTCTTATTTCTTCTTCTAATCTATGAGATTCTTCAAATTGTTTAGATAGTTCTGAAGTAATATTATTCATTTTTTCTTCAAATGGAGTATCATCATCATTACCATCTTCAACACCAACATATCTTCCTGGTGTTAATATGTAATCATTATTTTTAATTTCTTCTGTAGTAGCTGAATAACAAAATCCTTTAACATCTTCATAATTTTCATCATTTTGATAATTATGATATGTTTCTGCTATTTTTAAAATATCATCTTTAGATAACTCTCTTAATCTTCTAGTAACCATAGTTCCTAAATTATTTGCATTTATAAATAATGTTTTCCCTTTTTGTTTTTTATTTCTATTTATAATCCAAATAGAACAAGGAACTGTAACTGTATAGAATAAATTAGTAGGCATTGCTATAATACAATCAACTAAATCATTTTCAATAAGCTTTTTTCTAATTTCTCCCTCTTGTCCACCAGCTGATAAAGAACCATTAGCAAGTATACAAGCCATCTTACCATTTTGAGATAGTTTAGATATCATATGTTGTAACCAAGCATAGTTAGCATTATTCTTTGGTGCTAAACCATATCTCCATCTAGGATCGTTTTCAACTTTGTCTCTTTCCCATTCTAAGTTAAATGGTGGATTAGCTAATATAAAATCAGCTTTTAAATCTTTGTGTAGGTCTTCTGTAAAAGTATCAGCAGCATATTTACCTAAATCTCCATACATAGAACGTATAGCTAAGTTCATCTTTGCAAGTCTCCATGTAGTTGGATTCTTCTCTTGTCCATAAATACCAATGTTATAAATATTACCTTGGTGTTCTTCTACAAACTTCATAGATTGAACGAACATACCACCAGAACCGCAAGCTGGATCATATACTTTACCTTTAAATGGTTCTATACATTCAACCATAGTTCTAACTAAACAAGCAGGAGTATAGAATTCTCCACCTTTTTGCAACTCATTCTTAGCAAATTGTCCTAAGAAATACTCATATATTCTTCCGAGTAAATCTTTTTCTTTTGCTTCTTTAGTACCAACTTTAATATTAGTAAATAAATCTAATAATTCCCCAAGATTAACATTTCTCATAGTTGGAGAGTTATAGTTCTTAGGTAATACATTCTTTAATGAATTATTTTCTTTTTCAATTAAAGTTAAAGCATCATCTATTGTTTCACCAATATTTGTATCTTTAGAGTGTTCTACTAAGTATTCCCATCTAGCATTTTTAGGAACATAGAAAATATTTTCAGCAGTATAACAATCTCTTATTTCTTCTAATCCAGTGCCTTCTTCAACAAGTTCTTTATACTTTTCTTCAAAAGAATCAGAAATATACTTTAAAAATATTAAACCTAATACTATAAATTTATAATCTGAAACTGAGACAGCACCTCTCATCTTATCAGCTGCTGCCCATAGTTTATCTTCTAATTTTTTTAATTCTTGTTCATTCATATTACTTACCACCTTTTATTTTATACATACAGTAAAGAAGTAAAGCATACTTAACTGAATCATCTACATTAGTCTTATTTAATTCAAGTAAATTATCTACCATTTCTTTACCCTTATTAAAATCTTTTAAATTTTTATCAACAAATATATTTTTATCTATCTCTGCTTTAAGTTGTTCAACTGTTGTAGTCTGCATCATATACATTAAATTATCAATCATAATAGTACCTCCCAAGATATCTCTCATATAAAATTATAACATAAAATTCGACAATTTTTGATATTTTACGACCAATTCATATCAGAAATTACCGAATTGTATCAATAATCTTGACTAATTTTAAATTTTAAGTGATTAATACAAGGAATTGGAGGAATATTATGATTAGAAAATGTACTGATGAGGATATTTCTGATGAAGAATTAGAGAAAGTTATTAATCCTTTTTATGATAATTATCATGAGTATGTTATTACTTATGTTGTACCTGAAGTAATTGCATTTTATATAGCTAGTTCATATAGCAGGAATGCTATGTGGGAAGCAACTTTTTATCAACATTATAATTCTGCTAAAGATATCTTTAATGTTAGTGATGATGAGGACTATGATAAAGTTAAAGCTGAAGTAATTAAATTATTAAGGATTAAATATTCCTTAGAAATTATTTGTGAAGATTCATTAGATCTAAAAAAAGCGAGTATTAGATTTTTATTCCAATACTCTTTTTTAATTCTATTTTACAAAAAATCACAGAAAATTTATATTTGTGTAAATGTATGTGGGCTGTGGATGTAGAAAAAATTATATTTTTTATCTACCTACCATTTGGGAGATATCTTTTATTTTATATAATATTCTTTTATTATAATATTTTATTTAATTATATATATTTCATCTTTTCAATAAACCATTGACGCATATATTTTTTACATACTTTTCTATTTCAACTGTATTTTTATTTATTAACAAATCCAATAACTCTTTTTTATATATATCCAATGAATTAGAATCTATTAATAGTAGTTGTTCATATATCAATGTATTGTTTAATAATAGTTTTAAATCAGAAAAAAACCTTGAAGAATTAATTATATGAATAAAATACTTTCTAAATAGTCTAACAACTGTTATAAAAACATGCATTGGAAAATTAGAATCAGAAATATTATTTCTCATCAAAAATTCCTTAAATTCATTTATATAAGATAATGAAACTACTAATAAATCATTTTGAAATGAATGGCATATAGAAAAAGAATTTACCATATAATTATAAGTGATTTCATTTAGGTAATAAATTGATACTGATTTATAATAACATTCATAATTAAAAAGAATATCTTCTAAACCACGCATTTTTTCATTAAAAAATATATTATTAGATTTTAAAAATTCTTTATTATATAATTTTGCCCACACTGTTTCTAAACATGAAAAATATTCGTCTTCATTTATTAAAATAGATCTAAATAATTTTTCTTTTTCGTCTATATCTCTAGAAAAGTTATATTTATACTTGTTTTTTTTAATTTCATTATCAATTGTATAATTTCTTGATAAGATAATTTGATAATTATTATAATTAATTATTTTACTAAAAAAATATAATGAATTAGGAGTTAAATAATCATCAGAATCTAAAAACATAATATAATCACCTGATGCTTTACTTAATCCTATATTTCTTGCATGAGATACACCATAATTTATGGTCTTATAATAATTAATCTCCAAATATTTATTAATAACATCTGAATAATCAATAGAAGAACCATCATCAACAACAATGACTTCAACACATTTATATTTTTGATTATAAACACTATTCAGACAGTTTTCTAAGAATTGTTTCTCTACATTATATACAGGAATAATAATTGATATTTTTTTCATTAGTATTTTTTTAAGTTATTGATCAATAATATTATTAGATATGTAATCATAAATCTCATCAACTATAACTTTTTCTCCTTCAATTGCCACAACACACATTTTTTCTGGTTTTATATATTTATCAATTTCAAATTTTACAGTATCTTTTTTATAAACAATTCTTGTACGTTCAATATGAACATTTTCTTTATATCCTAATATATCTAAAATTGAATTTAAAGCTTTCATATCATTATCTACTAGTAATGGCAAGGATTCTCTTGAATTTTTTAAAATTGCATCTGAACAATCTTCTTCTTTAAAATCAATGACTATTTTTTCAGTATCATTAATTATATTAACTGTAACTCTAGCGTTTATTTTTGTATCATTTTGGTACCAGTTTCTAATTTGTTTATTCTCTGATATTTTTATAAATCCCTCGGATTTACAATAATCTATATACGGTTTTATATTTTTTACCTTAAAACTATATTCATATTCTTTCATAACTTTTTCTTCCTTTCAAATTCTCCTAATTTTGGATTAGGATACATAAATCTTGTCATAACTTGATACTCTGGATATCCAGCCAAATAATGTAACGCAGCTTCACTAGGATTATCCGTAGTATGCACTAGATTAAACATTTTTGAATCCCAATATATTTCTTTTCCATCATACCATGTTATCGTCTTTCCCTCAAATTCTTTTGCCAAAGAAGCTCTTAATTCTTTTTTTGTTTTTCGTATTTCATCAGATTTTTCTTTTATTAAAAATAATTCTCCTGGTCCATACATAGATCTTTCATATTTATAACCAATTGGATGAAATAATCTCATAGGTTTTAATCCCATAATTTTACTTTTTTCACCTAAATTCACATAATATTTTCCAATATAATTATCTTTAGAATATTTTTCTTTAATAATTGAATCAACATTAGACATATACGCAGATGGTTTTAATAAAACAACATTATATCCAGTCTCAGCAAATAATCTAGGATTAATATTTATATAACTAATAACTTTATTTTCCAATACTAATTTTTTATCATATTCTTTATTATATTTTATTATCTCATACATAATACATTGCGCAATTTCTAACTGACGCCTATAATTTTTGTCTTCACTAATTAATGTATTCAATTCTTCCCTCATTACTTTAATTTGTTTATATGAATCATTATTTGAATAAAACAAATTATTTTTTAAAATTTTTTCTTTATTTATTTTTTGAAGTAAAAGTTGATTAGATAATTTAACAATATCCTTTTTTAATTGAATACTATTAGTTCTTAAATATAATAATTTTAGACATTTATATACAAAACCATTTATAATAATATTGTTTTGTATTTGCTTTAAACTATCAAGATATTTATATATTTTACAATCATCTATTCTCGTGTTTACTATATTATAATTTATCATTCTTATTTTATTTAAACTATCAATATAATTGCTATTTAGCACTTCATAATAATCACAATTTTTTATACTTTTCAGTTCTTCAACACATCCTCGCTTATAACCTATTGATGGAGAACAATCTGCTTGGTAAACTTTTTGCTCATTATCTACCAATACCATAAAATGAGTTGAAAGTGTTGGATTGATATCTTGTAAACTATCAGATGTTAGTATAATTCTATAATTATATCCAATGTTCATTTTGTGCAAATAATTTACCAAAATTTTACAAGCTGAATAAGAGTCTCCTATCAATTTTTGTTCTTCATCAAGTGGATTTGGATATTCATTATACATAATTGTTTGTCTAACAATATCCACAAGTATTTGAAGTTTACTTTTAAAATCCAAATTATCAAAATCATCATTAAAATTTGAATCATAAAAAGTTTCCCAATCATTAATAATAGGTGATAATTCAATTTTATTTGGTAATAATTCTATCATTATAAATCAACTCCATTAATATCCAATAAGCTATCCATAAAGTTACTAAAATTTATATAAAAATCATATTTTTCCTTTAGTGTTTTTTGTGATTCATTATTCATATTCTTCATTTTATCATTATTGAAATATTTTTTTATTTTAACGCTTGTTTCTTTTATGTTATCTAAATCAACTAATAAACCATCAACTGTATCATTTATTTGCTCTTTTAAGCCATCTATGTTATTAGCAACAATCAAAATATTTTCCCTATTTAATTTTCTCACTTCATTTACAACTAGTCCCATTATTTCTTTATTTGATGGTACCAATAAAATAATATTGTTATTAAAATTACGTAATATATAATGAGGTAAAGAAAATGGTACATCAACAAATAACTTTGTATTATTTTCTATTGCAATTTTATTATATTCTTCTATAATTGGTTGGCCTTTATAATAACTTTGAGCAATAACAACGGTTTTGATATTCATTTCTTTGCCCAAATACATAGTTGACTCTAAATTTTTATATTTTTCTGCTCTTCCAAACGATATAATTAATTCGTTATAATTTTTTATTTCATCAAATAATTCTTCACATTCTTTATCAAATTTACGTATTTCTTCTTCATCCAAAATCTCGCCATTTAAAATATATAATAATTTTTCCGGTTTTAATTTATATTCTTGTAACATATGTTTCCCGATATATTTTCCACAAGCTCCCAAATAAAAACAGCTATTTTGATTTATAAAATTAATTGCGCTTTGCTCATATTCATATCTTTTTTTCAAATCATAATTACTCTTTTTTTTATCAGAACTATAACCATGAATTTTAACTGTAGAATGAGGTATCCAAATAATTTTGTGATTATCTTTTCTTTGTATAATTTTTATTAAATCACAATATGGTGTATCATGTGCTAATGTAATAATTTTATCATATTTTGAGAAATCTAATTTATTAATTAATTTTGCAGTATTCATGGATAAAGTTTTCCAATTATCTAATGTTCCAAAATTAGTTTCTCCATTGCTCCCATTTGATACTTTAAATAAATTTGTATTAGGTAACTTAAGATGATAATTTTCCAAATCAGCATTATATCCTAGAGTATATTCAAAGCTTTCTGAAGTATACAAATTCAAATCGAAATGAATATTATTATTATTACAATATTTAATAATTGATTTTATATATCTTTTAATAATTGTTCCAACGCCACAATAATGAGTTGATATTCCATCATATGAACATAGATTAATTAATAATTTCATTTATTACCTCCATCATATTTTCAAAAGAGTAGTTAATAATCTTATAGTTACGTGAATATTTTTTTAAATTATATAAAGAAATCTCTTCTAGGAGTTTTTGATTAGTAATTGTGCCATATGGATCTTTAGCATCATTATAAGGTAAATATAACTTATCATTAGTTCTTTTTAAATATATAACAAAAATATTATCTTTAGCATATATTTCTTTCTTATTATTAAACCATTTAATAGCAGCTTCACAATTATAATTTTTATTTATAATACTTTTTGTTTGCTCATATGATATTGTACTAATGAAACCACGATCAATAATAATTAAGCCATCATCATATAAACCGTATTTTAAATCATCATTCTTCAAAAAAAATTCTGTTCTATTATTACAAGCTGTTGTATTAATAATTTCATCAACAACATTCACTTTATAATTATCCTTTAAATAATTAATAATTGTAGTTTTACCCACTCCTGGAAGTCCTTCAAGAAATACAATTTTTTTCATTTGCCCACCAACTTAGATATTTTAATATAATAAATATGTTAAGTATTATATAAGTTTATTCTGATTATGTCAATAATAATTTTATTTTATATACCATGTATAAAAATCGTTGAAATAATAACAGTTTACAAAGATCCTAAGACTACTAAAAGGAGGCCTCTGGTACAGAAAAAATGTTTTTAGTTACTTCTAATGATAAAATGGAAGATAACAATATGACATTCAAAAATTTATATGATGAGTTTAAAAAGTTTATTTCTTATGAAGAAGATTTAAGATGGAAATGTGTATTTGAAATATTATATTACTGTGGACTACGTAAAGGTGAATTAAAAGGACTTACTTGGAAAGATATTTATTTTGATAAAAAATTATTATCTATTAATAAACAAATAACGCAAAGAAATAACCGTGTTAAATTCGAATTTTCGGATACTAAGACTAATGAATCGTTCCTATTACTAAAGTCTTATTAAATGGTCTTAAAATGCTTAAAGAGGAGGTATCTAAAGAGTATGGATTCAATGATGATTACTTTGTTATTGGCGTTGCTTTTCCTGTAGCTAGTAATACTAAATGGCAACTGTGAACTTGCTAGTGTACCTCAAATTAGGATCCATGATTTCAGACACTCTTGTGCTTCTCTACTTGTTAATAATGGAGCTAACATAACTGTGGTTGCTAAATACTTAGGTCATACTAAAATTGAAGAAACACTAAATACATATTCACATATGTTTAGTACTGCCCTCGACTCTGTTATTTCTGTTATAGATAACTTAGATAGCAAAAGCTAGGAATAATTCCTAGCCCTTTTTCATTAAATATTCAACAATTTTATATACTTCAGTGTTAGGATTTGCCTCAACCGTTCCTATTCTTCGATTATTATCAATTTGATACTTTTCTATTTTTTTTGCACGATCAATTGCTAAATCTATTTCTTTAATGATATCAGGATAAATATTAATGTTCTTTTCATACTTTGGATAATACTCTTTTAATCTTTTAATTACTTCTTCGCTATCCATATTTGCAGTTGTATAATCATAATGTAGTAAGAACCATAGTTCAAAACATGGCGATGATGTAATAATTTTTATATTATTTTTTCCTTGCTAATTGAATTGCTTCTTCAATTATTTTATTTTTATTTGTATCAACATCTGTATCAAAAATACAATATGCTACATCATCGTCTTGTAAATCTAACTTTAATTCATCTATTTCCTTAATTAACATCTTAACTAACTTTAATGGATCAGTATTATTTCCTCTAGCATATGTAATATTATATGATTTTTTACCATCTTCAAAATTACTAAAGTATGTCTTTTCTGTTTTATTTTTACCTTCTGCTGCTATTAATATTTTACTTTTTTGCTTTCTGACTTTTCTTACTCTATCGTTACTAATTCTTCTATTATGTTCTACTCTTCTTCCCATAAATTAAAATCATTTTTGATAAAAGGAACAGCTCCATATCTACCAAGCATATATCCTCTCTCAACATTCTCCGTTTTTCTTACAGAAAAATCACTTAAAGGATATAAATCACTTATTCCGCTCTTATCATCTTTTTCTGCAAACCATATCTGATCTCTTCTCAAAATGTTTAGTTTTAATAAATTAGTATCGTGAGTATTAAATATTAATTGTGCTCCATTTTTATTTATATCAGGATCATTAAACATTTGAACTATCATTTCAACCAAATATGGATGTAAACTTTTATCTAACTCATCTACTACTACAACTCTTTTATTATTTAATGCATCCTTAATAAATGGAATAAAACAAAAAATAATTTGAGTTCCCATTGATTCTTCTTCATATGATAATTCAACATCAGAACCTTTATGTTTAAAAAATGCAGTAAACACTTTTGGTTTTTCTTTCATATTCATTCCGGCTTTTATAAAATCAGGTATTGCTGCCAATACATCATCCGGAACATCTGTCTCTAATACTTTATAATCTTCTATATTGAAATCTGCTTTTTTCAAAAATTCTAATGCAAAATCTTTTAATTCTTTATTATTTTTTATATATTCACTTAGAGCTAAATCTCGAAGCCCTCCTAAATTATTAAAAGTATTAATATCTGCACTTAAAAATTTATATGGACTTTTTGTTTTTTCATAATTCCAGTTTGTTGCAGTGGCAATAAAAAATTTATTTGGTGCATTTTTAGCAGCTATATCATTCAATAATTTTTCATCCTTTTGTGGAAAAGAATAATCATTTGTATTAGTTCTATCAAAAATTTTTGTTTCTCTTCCATTTGGATAATAATATAAATACTCTTCATGTATTTGATTTGTATCTGCTATAAACCCATAAACATAACGTACATCATCAACAATAAATTTAATTTCAAATTCACTTGGTTTATTAATAGTATTTTTATCAAATTTAAACGGAACAATTGGTAATTTTGCATTTATATTCACAATATTTGAACTTCTTAACATTGATATTACAATAGTTAATATTTTAAATAAATTAGTTTTTCCTGATGCATTTGCACCATATATTGCATTTGTTTTTAATATCCTTCGATCATTAGATATAATATAATTATCATCTAATCCATTTGTAGCATTTGCAAGCATACTAAAAGTAACTTTATCTTTAAATGATAAAAAATTTGCAATACTAAATTCTAATATCATAGAATTCTCCTCCTTTTTTCTATTAATAGTATATGCTATTTTTTATATAAAAGCAACACTTTTACATATTTTATTTTTATTTTTTGCAGTTTTTTTATAATTTATACATTTATTTTATTGATTTTTGAGTTTTATGTGATATAATGCTTATGAGAGATAAAAAAGAAGCTCTGCAAAGCTTCTCTCTCACGTGTAAGATAATATCTCACAAACTAATTTTGGATTAACATCCTATTATTAGTATATCACACTTTTGTGATCTTAAAACATTTTCTTTTAATAGGATTGTAAATCCGTTTTAAAGAAAGGAAGTGTTATTATGGCAACAGTTAAAGCTATACATCAAACAAATACAGGCAAAAACGATTTGTTCATTAACACTGGAAATCATCACAAAATGACACTAAATCAATTTGTAAAAAAAATTGAAAGTGGCAAATCTGTTTATAGTGATAGATATTACATTAAACACGATAGTAGTGGTAAAACCCCAGTATCAAAACCAAACGGCAGTAAAAAAGACAATCTTGAATAAATTGAGTTTATTATCTTACACAGACACTGGCTTTAGCTAGTGTTTTTTTGTTACAGATAATTCTTCGTAATCTTCTTCACTACCAATTCTTTTTAAATAATCTTTTCCACCATCAACTGCAACTGCTCCACAAGAACACCTTTTATAATCATTTGTACTTTTTGACTCTATGATATCTCCACATTTTTTACATTTAATTTTATTACTAATTATTTCTTCTTTCTTTTCCATATGTCATCTTCTCATATGTATTGTACCTAATTTCTAACGAAAAGTCATCCGTGCTTCGAAATATAAAACAAAAATATATATAAATTATTGCTAAAATAAAAAGTGT
>CAMKGA010000035.1 GCA_946412015.1 uncultured Caryophanales bacterium | reverse complement strand
CCGGCTAACTACGTGCCAGCAGCCGCGGTAATACGTAGGGGGCGAGCGTTATCCGAATTTATTGGGCGTAAAGCGTGTGTAGGCGGTTTATTAAGTCTAAGATTAAAGCCTGGGGCTTAACCCCAGTTCGTTTTAGAAACTGGTAGACTTGAGTGTGGTAGAGGCAAGTGGAATTTCTAGTGTAGCGGTTAAATGCGTAGATATTAGAAGGAACACCAGTGGCGAAGGCGGCTTGCTGGGCCATTACTGACGCTGAGACACGAAAGCGTGGGGAGCAAATAGGATTAGATACCCTAGTAGTCCACGCCGTAAACGATGAGTACTAAGTGTCGGGAAACCGGTGCTGAAGTTAACACATTAAGTACTCCGCCTGAGTAGTACGGTCGCAAGGCTGAAACTCAAAGGAATTGACGGGCACCCGCACAAGCGGTGGAGCATGCTGTTTAATTCGAAGATACGCGAAGAACCTTACCTAGACTTGACATCCTTGGCAAAGCTATAGAAATATAGTGGAGGTTATCCGAGTGACAGGTGGTGCATGGTTGTCGTCAGCTCGTGTCGTGAGATGTTCGGTTAAGTCCGATAACGAGCGCAACCCTCGTCTTTAGTTACTAACAGTTAGGCTGAGGACTCTAAAGATACTGCCGGTAATAAACCGGAGGAAGGTGGGGATGACGTCAAATCATCATGCCCCTTACGTCTAGGGCTACAGGCGTGCTACAATGGCTGGTACAAAGAGACGCAATACCGTGAGGTGGAGCAAATCTCCAAAGCCAGTCTCAGTTCGGATTGAAGTCTGCAACTCGACTTCATGAAGCTGGAATCGCTAGTAATCCTGAATCAGAATGTCAGGGTGAATACGTTCCCGGGTGTTGTACACACCGCCCGTCACGCCATGGGAGTTGGTAATACCCGAAGTTGGTAGCCTAACCTTTTAGGAGGGGGCCAGCGAAGGTAGGATCAGCGACTGGGGTGAAGTCGTAACAAGGTATCCCTACCGGAAGGTGGGGATGGATCACCTCCTTTCTATGGAGAAAGATTTAAAATACTTAGCGGTCTTAACTAATTGAATAAATTTTGCTTAGTTTTGAGAGATTATTCTCTCAGAAATAGTTCTTTGAAAACTTGATAATGTGGTAGTCTTATATAACGAGTATAAGACATTAAAATATCTCATCAAATTAGGATAATAATAACGAATGGTGATTAAATTGCTAAGGGCACCTGGTGGATGCCTTGGCACTAGAAGCTGATGAAGGACGTGACGAACAACGATATGCTTCGGGGAGCTGTAAGTAGCTTTGATCCGGAGATTTCCGAATGTGGCAACACACTTATGGTAATGCATAAGTATTACATAGTGAATACATAGCTATGTAAGAGCAACCCGGCGAACTGAAACATCTTAGTAACCGGAGGAAGAGAAAGAAAAATCGATTTCCTTAGTAGTGGCGAGCGAAACGGAAACAGCCCAAACCAGTCTTCGGACTGGGGTTGTAGGACCTTACATTAAGAGTTATAAATTCATAATATAGTTGAACTTGTTGGGAAGCAAGACCGTAGTTGGTGATAGTCCAGTAAACGAAATATTATGAGCTCTGTAGGGTATCCTGAGTACGGCGGGACACGTGTAATCCTGTCGGAATCTGCGGGGACCATCCCGTAAGGCTAAATACTCTCTAGTGACCGATAGTGAACAAGTACCGTGAGGGAAAGGTGAAAAGAACCCCGGGAGGGGAGTGAAATAGAAACTGAAACCATGTGCTTACAAGAAGTCAGAGCCCGTTAATGGGTGATGGCGTGCCTTTTGCAGAATGAACCGGCGAGTTATTGTTTCATGCGAGGTTAAGTTGAAGAGACGGAGCCGAAGCGAAAGCAAGTCTGAATAGGGCGATTTAGTATGAAGTAATAGACCCGAAACCGAGTGATCTATCCATGAGCAGGTTGAAGTTTTGGTAACACAAAATGGAGGACCGAACCCACTTACTAGGAAACGTGAGGGGATGACTTGTGGATAGCGGTGAAATTCCAAACGAACTCGGAGATAGCTGGTTCTCCCCGAAATAGGTTTAGGCCTAGCCTTGAGATAAAAATGCCTTGGAGGTAGAGCACTGAATATATGATGGCGGCATCTAGCTGTACTGAGTGTAATCAAACTCCGAATGCCAAGGTTATGTTTCTCAGGAGTCAGTGTGCGGGTGATAACGTCCGTACGCAAAAGGAAAAGAATCCAGATCGCCAACTAAGGTCCCTAAATATATGCTAAGTGGGAAAGGATGTGGAGTTGTCAAAACAGCTAGGAGGTTGGCTTAGAAGCAGCCACCCTTTAAAGAGTGCGTAATAGCTCACTAGTCGAGTGACACTGCGCCGAAGATGTACCGGGGCTAAGCATATTACCGAAGTTGCGAATTCATATTTTATATGAGTGGTAGGGGAGCGTTCTAATCTGCGGTGAAGGTCGATCGTGAGGACGGCTGGAGCGTTTAGAAGTGAGAATGCCGGTATGAGTAGCGCAAGATGGGTGAGAATCCCATCCACCGTTTGCCTAAGGGTTCCTGGGGAAGGCTCGTCCTCCCAGGGTAAGTCAGGACCTAAGGCGAGGCCGAGAGGCGTAGTCGATGGACAACAGGTTTATATTCCTGTACCACCTATATAACTGATGGAATGACGGAGAAAGTTAGGAAGGGCCAATTATTGGATTTTGGTCTAAACACAAAGGTTTGTATGCTGGGAAATCCGTATTACTGTATAACTGAAGTGTGATGGCGAAGATAGTTTACTATTGAAGTCTTCTGACACTATACTTCCAAGAAAAGTTTCTAGGGTTAATTATATAGGTGCCTGTACCGAGAACCGACACAGGTGGGCAAGGAGAGTATCCTAAGGTGAGCGAGAGAACTATGGTTAAGGAACTCGGCAAAATGACCCCGTAACTTCGGAATAAGGGGTGACTAAGAAATTAGTTCGCAGTGAATAGGCCCAGGCAACTGTTTACCAAAAACACAGGTCTCTGCTAAGTCGTAAGACGATGTATAGGGGCTGACGCCTGCCCAGTGCTGGAAGGTTAAGATGAGTACTTAACAGACGCATGTCGATTTTGTGAAGGTGCAAATTGAAGCCCCAGTGAACGGCGGCCGTAACTATAACGGTCCTAAGGTAGCGAAATTCCTTGTCAGGTAAGTTCTGACCCGCACGAAAGGTGTAATGATCTGGGCACTGTCTCGACCATAGACTCGGTGAAATTTTAATACCTGTGAAAATGCAGGTTACCCGCGACAGGACGGAAAGACCCCGTGGAGCTTTACTGTAGCTTGATATTGGGATTCGGTTCATTATGTAGAGCATAGGTGGGAGACTATGAAGCTAAGGCGCCAGTTTTAGCTGAGTCAACATTGGAATACCACCCTTAATGAATTGGATTTCTAACCTTTTACCGTGAATCCGGTATAGGGACAGTGTCTGGTGGGCAGTTTGACTGGGGCGGTCGCCTCCTAAAGAGTAACGGAGGCGCTCAAAGATTCCCTCAGAATGGTTGGAAATCATTCGAAGAGTGTAAAGGTATAAGGGAGTTTGACTGCGAGACCTACAAGTCAAGCAGGTGCGAAAGCAGGACTTAGTGATCAGGCGATTCAGAATGGAATGGTCGTCGCTTAACGGATAAAAGTTACCCCGGGGATAACAGGCTGATACCACCCAATAGTTCACATAGACGGTGGTGTTTGGCACCTCGATGTCGGCTCGTCACATCCTGGAGGTGAAGTCGCTTCCAAGGGTTGGGCTGTTCGCCCATTAAAGTGGCACGCGAGCTGGGTTCAGAACGTCGTGAGACAGTTCGGTCCCTATCCGTCGTGGGCGTAGGAAAATTGAGGAGAGCTGTTCCTAGTACGAGAGGACCGGAACGGACATACCTCTGGTGTATCTGTTGTCACGCCAGTGGCAGTGCAGAGTAGCTATGTATGGAATGGATAACCGCTGAAAGCATCTAAGCGGGAAGCCAACTTCAAGATGAGTTTTCCCTTTCTTTATGAATTAAGATCCCTTGAAGACTACAAGGTTGATAGGCTAGAGGTGGAAGCATGGCAACATGTTGAGCTGACTAGTACTAATAGATCGAGGATTTAATCCTATTTATTAATTCTAATTTGTATAGATTACACATTATCATGTTTTCAGAGAATTATTTCTCTATTAATTATATTGGTGACGATAGCAAAGTGGATACACCTGTTCCCATCCCGAACACAGAAGTTAAGCACTTTAACGGCGAAAATAGTTTACGCGAAAATAGCAAGTTGCCAATATTTTTTTTTGTTTTCAAACCCTTGAATTTCAACGCTTTCAAGGGCTTTCTCATAAATAAGATACTGCTAAGACCCCCTAAAAACGTCTACGTAGCTCCCAAGTAACTCCCACTTTCACAAAAAAAAGAACAAGTAATTTGTTCAAGTTTTTACATTAATAATTTAAAAATTTATTAAAAAACAAAAATCTTTTAAACTATAGGTTAATAAATTTTATATATGTTTATTCTTTACCAGTTCTGTAATAGGGGTCTCTTTCAATACTATTTCATATTTTGAACCAAGTATATCTTTCATACCATTTTTTTGTAAATATTGAAATGGTATTTCTTTTAAAGTGTTTTTGTCATAAAAATTAACTATATTAATTTTTTCAGGAGGAATTGAATTATAAGTAAAAAATTCTGTATCATTAGTATGATTGACACAATCCTTTTTATCTATCTCAAAAGATAAAACACATAAATCATTAGTGTCTACTTTTGGATATAGGTACATCCTCCAAATAGGCAATGTATAATACCTAGATGAGAATGAAATTACATATCGGCTGTCTCCAATACTTTTACTTCTCTCACCGCAAGTAGGAATAAGTCCTTTTGAGCAAATGCCATTTTCACCATACAAGTTTTCTTTTTTAGTTAAATGAAATGCTCTTATTTTTTTCTTATTTGCTATTTTTGTTTCTTTATATTCATCTTTTTTTGATATTGGAATAATGCTTTTTCTTAATTCGTTTTCAATTTGTTTTAACTTTGTTTTTTGCTCACACAAGTATTCTAATAATTTTTTTTCTTCATCGTTCATGTTTATTCATCCCTAACAAATCTCATATAACTACAAATGTTTTTTTAGCTATTGTAATAACTATTTATTGTTGTTGATGGTTAATCTTTAATAATTCACTTTAATTGTATCATATTAGAAATTTTTGTTCAAGGAAAAAGTAATTTTTCGAATATAAATTTTATCTTTTTTTAATTGAGTTATAAAATATTGTGTGCTATAATTTATCACAGAAAGGAGTTAAATAATGAATAGTAATGAATATTTAAATGAAGAAAGATATCAAAAAACTAATAAAAAGTTATTCTTTATAGGAATTATAATAATTATAGTTGGAATTACAGCTGCTATGATTATCTTAATACCTAAAATAATAAATAGTACTAAAAATAATAAGGAACAATTGCAACAAAAATTAAATCAGTTAAAACCATCACTGGAAAAAAGATATCAGGAATTGAAATCAAATGGGGTTAATGAATCTTGGGATTATAAGAATAAAGACGGTTACGAAATGTATCTTATTAATATAGCTATGGATCCAACTTATGAAAAATGCGAATATTCATCTGGTTATAGTGATAATGAAACGACCAGAGAATACTGTAAAATAAAAGCAGATTTATATGATGCAAATAATTCATTTGCAAATGGTAGAATTATGTTTTCATTAGTTCCTGCACTTATGTTATTAATGCCATGTTTAGTTATTGGATTAATGCTTATAATGACTTCTAAAAGAAGAAACATTGCGGCATATTATGTACAACAAACAATGCCTGTAGCTAAGGAGGGTATTGAAAAAATGGCCCCAACAATTGGTAAAGTTGGTTCAAGTGTCGCAAAAGAAATGGCTCCAGCGTATGGTGAAATTGCAAAAGAAGTTGGTAAAGGTCTTAAAGAAGGCATGAAAGACGAAGAAGAAAAATAGATTTAATTAATAATTAGTACTCAATATTTTTTATATAAATTGAGTATTTTTTATATAAAACTTTGTAAATTTGTAGTATAAAATGTTGAATAAATAGATATTTTTATATTATAATAATGTTGGTGATTAAATATGGAAGAAGAATTTAAAGTTATTTCACATAGTGAATTAGATACAATGGAGTTAGCTCAAAATATTGAATCTGAAAAATTTGAAAATATGGTTATTTGTTTAGATGGTGAGCTTGGTAGTGGGAAGACCGTATTTACTAAGGCCTTTGCTCAAGCTATGGAAGTTAAAGATTCTGTTACGTCTCCAACATTTACAATTATTAAAGAATACGAGGGCGATATGCCTTTATACCATATGGATGTATATAGACTTGATGGTAATACTGAATCTGTAGGTATTGAAGAGTATTATAATGCTGGAGGAGTAGTTATTATTGAATGGGCATCTACTATTAAAGATATTTTACCTAGTGAGAGATTAGATATTAAGTTTAAATCAATAGGAGAGAACAAAAGAGCTATCTATCTTATACCACATGGAAAAAAATATGAAGAATTATGTGAGGCTGTAGTATAGTTATATGAGGTATTTATTTATTGATACATCTAATAGTTTTATTAATATATATATAGTTAATGATGAGACTGTGTTAGTTCATAAAAAAGTGGAAACATTAAAAGATATGGCTAATACTATCATGCCTTTAATTAGAGAATCATTTAATGAGATTAACTTTGATATTAAAGATGTAGATAAAATATTTGTAACAAATGGTCCAGGATCATTTACTGGAATTAGGGTAGGAATTACGGTTGCAAAGACAATTGCTTGGGGATTAAATATTCCTGTATATCCTATATCAACTTTAGAATACCTTGCAAGTATTATTACAAACTATAATAAAATTATATCTATTATTGATGCTAGAAGAGGAAATGTTTTTGCTGGTTTTTATGATTCTAATCTAAACAAGTTAGAAGATGAAAAAATAATTAGTTATGATTCTATTAATAAAAATGATGATACAATAATAGTAAGTTGTGATGGTGTATATGATTCCAAAGTATTTGATATTGATATTGTTAAATTAATTAATAAACATAAAAATGATAATAAAATTAATCCTCATATGTTAGTACCTAATTATTTAAAAAAGACTGAAGCTGAGGAAAAACTTAATGATTAGAAAATATAAAGATAGTGATTTAAATCAAGTTAATCGCATCTTATCTTTTTTTAATGAAAATATTAATTTAGATAGTAATCCTTTTTATAAATGTTTTGTTTGTGAGAAAAAAAATATTGTAGGAGTTATTGTTTTTCAAGAAATATATGAAAGAATTGAACTTGATTATATTATTGTAGATAGTGACTATAGAAGATGTGGTATTGCGGATAAATTGATGAACTATTTAATTGATTATGCAAAAAAGAATCACATTATTAATATTACTTTAGAAGTTAATGAAAATAATATTGCAGCAATTAACCTTTATAAAAAATATGAATTTGAATTTGTTTCTAAAAGAGATAAATATTATAAAGAGAGTGATGCAATACTTATGATAAGGAAGTTTGATGATTATGAATGATACTTATATACTTGGAATAGAAACTAGTTGTGATGAAACAAGTGTTTCAATTGTAAAAAATGGTGTTACTGAGATTGCAACTGTTGTATCGTCACAAATGGATACGCACGCTAAATTTGGTGGCGTTGTTCCTGAGATTGCAAGTAGAATGCATGTTGAGGTTATAACAATGGTCTTGGAAGAATGTTTAAATAAAGCTTCTATTACTATGGATGATATTGATGCAATTGCAGTAACTTATGCACCTGGTTTAATTGGATGTTTGCTTGTTGGAGTTACCTTTGCATCAACACTATCATATATTTATAATAAACCATTAGTACCAGTTCATCATATAATAGGTCATATTTATGCAAATAATTTAAAATCAAGATTAAAGTTTCCATTAATTTCATTAGTTGTATCAGGTGGACATACAGAAATAGTATATATGGATAAAGATTATTCTTTCAAAAAGATTGGTGGAACATTAGATGATGCAGTAGGAGAAGCTTATGATAAGGTAGCTAGAGTAATTAACGTCCCATATCCTGGTGGCCCTACTGTTGATAAACTAGCACATATTGGTAATAATACATATAATCTTCCGACACCACTTGATGATAATTCATACAATTTTAGCTTTAGTGGAATAAAGAGTGCGGTAATAAATTTAGTACACAATGAGACTCAACGTGGTAATGAAATAAATAAAGAGGATCTTTGCTGTACATTTCAAAATAAAGTAGTTGATATATTAACAAAGAAAACTATAAAAGCACTAAAAGAATATAAGTGTAATAATTTAATTGTAGCAGGTGGAGTATCTGCAAACAGTGGTTTAAGAAAAAGATTAACTGAAATATGTAATGATAAAAATATATCATTAACATATCCTGAAATTAGGCTTTGTACAGATAATGCAGCAATGATTGCATCAGCTGGATATTATGCATATAAACTTGGAATTATATCAGATATTAATCTAAAAGCAAGACCAAGTTCTAGTATGTATTAATTTGACTATGAATTATTGATATGATAAAATGATATTGAATTAAGGAGAGGTATTATGGCAAAGAAAAAACATAGATTTTTAAATTGGATTAGAAAGTTTTTACCTTCAATAAAGAAGTTTGAAGTCAACACAGCACTAGTTATTGAGAATAAATATACTGGTTCTAGGTCTAGAAAGGTAAGAGTATTTTATAACAGAGAAGAAGAATCAGGTCGTGGCTGGAGATTTATTATTCCGTTTTTACATGAAACTGATATAATATCTATAGCAGAAGAACCGATTGATTATCCAACAATGACTTTTAATGATAAAGATGGACAAAAACTTACTGTTGACTTTGCAGCTAAAGTAAAAGTAGTAGATGCTAGAAAATATAAATATAAGCATAAAAATGTAAAAGAGCAATTAGAAAGTGATTTGAAATCAATGGTATTACCATTAATAAAAAGACTTGATTATGAAGAGTTGAGTAATTTTCGTTTTGAACTTCCACCTTCTGGAACAAAATTAAGTGAAGTTGCTTACAAAGTAAAAGATAGTAAAGGAAATGTTAAATATTTATATAAAGATAGTGTTGAGTTGGATAGTGCTGGCCGTATAAAAAAGGGTGTTGAATTAACTATTTTTGAAGTAGAATTAATTAAGATAAGAGAGCATTTTGATAAATTTGAACAAGACTATGGTCTTAGAATTATAAACATAACTAATGGGGTAGTAAAACCATCTGAAGAAATGCAGAAGTCATTTGATGAAAAGGAAAAATCGAAAAGAAAAGCAGCAGCAGCAGAGATTGAAGCTAAAAACAGATTAAAAGTTTCTGAAATAGATGCACAAACGATTAAGAACTATCAGGATATAGAGCGTGCTGGAATTAAAGCAAAACTTGAATTATATGCTGCTAAAGGATTTATTTCTGAAGAACAAAAAGACATAATGATTGCTGATATGGTTGCACATGGTATGCAAGGTGGAAGTCAAAAGAGCCAAAATCCAGCTTTATTTGGAGCAGGTGCAGCAATGGGGGCAAATTTTGCTAACCAATTTATGCATGTTACAGACGATGGTTCAAAAACAGATGAAGAGCCAAAAACACCTAAAAAATAATAAAAAACACCTAAAAAATAATAAAAAACTATTGACAAAAATATATTAAAATTATATAATTAAAACCGTAATGAAAAAGGAAAGCGATGTATCCACATCCACCTGATTGCTTATGGCGATGGGTAATGCCAATAATACGGTTTTTTAAGTGGATACTAGTTATCTACTTTTTTCATGGTATAAGATAATTGGAGGTGTTTGTTATCGCAAACAGAGAAAGAGATTTGTTTATAAATGAACAAATTCGTGCAAAAGAAGTTATGGTTATTGGTCCAAATGGAGAACAATTAGGAGTAAAAACATTAAAAGATGCTCTAACATTGTCATCATATGCAGGTTTTGATTTAGTTCTTATTAATCCGAAAGGTAATCCACCTGTATGTAAGGTAATGGATTATAATAAATTTAAGTATGAAAATAAGAAAAAAGCAAAAGAGAATATTAAAAAGCAACGTAGTGCAAATTTAGATATTAAAGAATATCGTCTTTCTGTTGCAATAGATATTCACGACTTTAATACTAGAGTAAAAAATTCAAGCAAGTATTTAGAAAAGGGTCATAGAGTTAAAGCTTCAATTCGCTTTAGAGGTAGAGAAATGGCTCATACAGATTTAGGTAGAGATGTACTTTATAAATTTGCTGAAGCATTAAAGGATGTCGCTGATATAGAACAAAAACCGATTTTAGATGGACGTAACATGACAATGATGCTTATGCCAAAAAAAGAAAAATAGGAGGAAATATATGCCAAAAATTAAGACACATAAAGGAACTGCTAAAGTAGTAGGAAAAAATGGAAAAATAGGTCATCCTGGAACAAGACATAATACAGGAAAGAAAAATACTGCATCAAATAGAGCTGGAAGAAAAGCTTCTCGTTTAAGTAAAAGTGATGCAAAAAGACTAAAAAATGTACAATATTAATAAGGAGGAATTATAGTGAGAGTTAAAGGAAGTAATATCCATAAAAATAGAAGAGTTAAAGTATTAAAATTAGCTAAAGGTTATTTTGGAAGCAAGCATAAACTTTATAAAACTGCAAAAGAACAAGTAATGCATTCATTAAAATATGCATATAGAGATAGAAGACAAAATAAACGTGAGATGCGTAAGTTATGGATTACAAGAATTAATGCTGCATGTCGCGAGAATGGAATTAGTTATTCTAAATTTATAAATGGTCTTTCAAAAGCTGGAGTTGAAATCAATAGAAAAATGTTAAGTGAAGTTGCAATAGATAATCCAAAAGCATTTGCATCACTTGTAGAAATTGCAAAGTCTGGTAAAGCAGAAGGAACTAAAAAGACTGTAGAAAAAAGTACTAAAGAAGTAAAAAATGAAAAAGAAGATTATTCAAAATTGACAGTAACAGAATTAAAAAATTTAGCTAAAGAAAAGAATATTACAGGATATACAACAATGAAAAAAGCAGAATTAGTTGCTGCTTTAGAAAAATAATATTACACTTAAAATAAAATGATAATTAGTCATTTTATTTTTTTATTTATTGAACTTATGTTAATTTTGTGATATATTTATAATTAATAGTAGAGGTGATTGTTGTGGATGGAATTATTATTTTAATTATAATAATTGTTGTTGGTGTATATTTTAGGAGAGTTGATAAAGTAGTAACTGGAGTTGCTATTGTTGATATTTTTTTACGTTTATTTAGATTTTTAGTAGAAAATATTCAAATTAACGGAATATCTGAATATATAGAAAAGTATTTACCTGCAAGTATTCCAAGTATAATAAATGCATATACAACTGATATCATTAATAGTATCTTACTTTGGATATATGTAATATGTATGGCAGTTTTTTTAGGTTATACAATAAGATATTTTATATCAAAAAAATGAAAAAGACATATGTTTGCTTTAAAATATATGTCTTTTTGCTAATTTTGTTGTAAAAAATACATAATTATGGTACACTTAGAGTAGCTGGGATAAGGAGAATAGCAATGTATGAATATATAAAAGGTAATATTATTGATATTGAGACAAATTATGTAGTTATTGAAAACAGTGGAATTGGATATATAGTATACGTAGCTAATCCATATTCTTATAAAATAGGCGATAATAAAATATATATATATCAATATGTAAAAGAAGATGAATTAAGTTTATATGGGTTTAAAAATAAGCAAGAAAAGGATTTATTTTTAAAACTAATAGGAGTAAAAGGACTTGGTTGTAAAATGGCTCTTCCAATGTTTGCAACAGGTTCTACTGATAGTATTATATCTGCTATTGAAAATGAAGATATATCATATTTAAAGAAATTTCCTAAAATAGGAGATAAAGTTGCAAGACAAATAATTTTAGATTTAAAAGGTAAATTAGTTTCAAATGAAGCTAATGCTGCAAATAACAAAGAACTTATAGAAGCATTAAAAGCATTAGGTTATAAGCTAAATGATATAAATAAAATATTAGGAAAAATAGACAATAGTAAAACAATAGAGCAACAGATAAAAGATTCATTAAAATTGCTTTTAAAATAGGAGGTGATTAAATGGATGAAAGAATACTTACACAAAATAGTTTAGCTGAAGATAATTTCGATAACAGAATAAGACCTCAGACGCTCGATGAATATATAGGACAAAGTGAAAATAAAGAGAATTTGAGTATATTTATTAAAGCAGCAAAAATGCGAGGAGAGCCTTTGGATCATGTGCTGTTATATGGTCCTCCTGGATTAGGTAAAACTACTCTTGCAGGAATAATTGCAAATGAACTTGGTGTTAATATAAAAACAAGTAGTGGACCAGCTATTGAAAAATCAGGTGATTTAGCAGCAGTATTATCTAGTTTGGAAGAAGGAGATGTGCTTTTTATTGATGAAATACATAGAATTCCAAGATTTGTTGAGGAAATACTTTATTCCGCAATGGAAGATTATACATTAGATATTATAGTTGGAAATGATTCTTCCAGTAGAAGTATTAAAATAGATCTTCCACCATTTACTCTTGTTGGGGCTACAACTAGAGCTGGAGATTTAACAAGTCCTTTAAGAGATAGATTTGGAATAACTTGTAAGTTAAACTTTTATAATCAGAATGAACTTAAAATGATTGCAAATAGAACAAGTAGAGTTTTAGATTGTCCAATTACTGATGATGCGGCATTAGAACTTGCATTAAGAAGTAGAGGAACTCCAAGAATAACAAATAGATTATTTAAAAGAGTTAGAGATTATGCACTCGTTATGGGTGATGGCAAGATAGATATAAATATTGCTAAAATTGCATTAGATAAACTTAAAGTTGATAGACTTGGATTAGATGATACAGATTATCATCTGTTAAAATCAATAATAGATAGATTCAACGGAGGACCAGTAGGAATTGAAGCTATAGCTTCAAGTATAGGTGAAGAACAAAGTACAATAGAGGATGTCTATGAACCTTATTTATTACAAATAGGTTTATTAAAAAGAACAAGTAGAGGTAGAATGGTAACAGAAAAAGCTTATGAGCATTTGAATATACCATATAATAAAAAAAGTTAGGGGATAATATTATGGAAAAGAAAAAGGAAGCAGTATTATTAATAAAGAAGAAGTTAGATGGAAAAACATTTATGACTTATAAAGATATTGCAGGTATTACTGGATATCATCCTAAATATATATTAAGACTAAAAAAAGAGATTAAAGAAGGTACTATAAGTATAGAACATGGAAATTCAAATAGAAGACCAGTTAATGCTATTAGTGAAGAAGAGCGAAAATATATTATAAGTTTGTACAAAAGAAGTAATGCAAGTATAAAAAAGTTTTGCAATTTTTATGGAAAGAGAAGTTATTCATGTATATATAATATACTTAAAAAAGAAGGCTTATTAAAAGAGACAAAACAATAGCAAAAGAACACTTTTATCATAAAATATGATAGAGGTGTTTTTTTCATGAATTTATGTGATTTAAAAATAAATGAAAAAGGGATAATTAAAGAAATAAATTATAATAGTAATATAAAAAGAAGATTATATGATTTAGGTTTTACAAAAGGAACTAAAATAGAGTTAGCATTAATAAGTCCAAGTAAACATATAAAAGCATATTGTATTAGAGATTCTTTAATTGCAATAAGAAACAAAGATGCCAAAAAGATAGAAATAAGTGGTTTTAATGAATAAAAGAATTGCACTTATTGGTAATCCTAATGTAGGGAAAAGTACTCTTTTTAACGTATTAACTAAAATGCATCAACATACTGGTAATTGGACAGGAAAAACAGTTGATATAGCAATCGGAAGATATAAAAATCTAGAAATTTATGATCTTCCAGGAACCTATTCATTAATTCCCCATTCTAAAGAAGAAGAAGTAACATCAGATTTTATAGTGCATGGCAAATATGATATTGCCTTAATAGTCTGTGACGCTACAATGTTAGAAAGAAATCTTAATTTAGTATTACAAACTTTAGAAGTAACCAATAATGTAGTTTTATGTTTAAATATGGTAGATGAATTAAAAAATAAAAAAACAATTATTGATTATAATACGTTATCTTCAATCTTAAAAGTACCAGTTATAAGTGTTAGTGCCAAAAATAAATCTGGAATTGATATGCTTATTAAAACTTTAAATAATTTTAAAAGTAAAGAATCATATAAAATAAAATATAGTCCTGAAGTAGAAGAATGTATTGAATTATTTAAAAATGAAAAAATTAGTAGATTTGAAAAAATAAAAAATATTATAGACGGTACTAATAAAGATATTAATTCATATTTATTGTCTTTAAATATAAATCCAATTGATAGTATTATGCAGAGTATTTATTCTGAGTGTGAGAAAATTGTAAGTATTGTTGTAAAAAAAGAAAAAAATAAAGTAAAAAATAAATTAGATAAAATATTGACTAATAAAATAACAGGTATTCCAATAATGCTATTAATCTTATTTATAATTTTATATATATCAATAATAGGTGCTAGTTATCCATCAGATTTTTTATTTAGTATGTTTAATAAGTTAAAAATATTTATAAATAATGTTCTTACAAATATTCATCTTCCAAGAATAATAATAAATTTTCTTATGGAAGGAATATATCAGGTTTTAACTTGGGTTATATCTGTTATGTTGCCACCTATGGCTATATTTTTTCCTATATTTACACTTTTAGAGGATTATGGTATTTTACCAAGAATTGCCTTTAATTTAGACGGTTATTTTCAAAAGAGTAATGCTTGTGGAAAGCAAGCACTAACAATGTGTATGGGATTAGGTTGCAATGTAGTAGGAGTTACTAATGCAAGGATAATTGACTCTAAAAGAGAAAGATTAGTTGCAATTATTACTAATAGTTTTACTCCCTGTAACGGAAGATTTCCAGCATTAATATCCATTATATCAATTTTCTTTATACTAAAAAATAAAATATTGAATTCATTTGTCAATGTGGCCATTTTTGCTAGTATAATTATAATTAGTATATTAATAACATTGATTGTAAGTAAAATATTATCTAAAACTTTTTTAAAAGGTGAGTATTCATTCTTTGCTTTAGAATTACCACCATATAGAAAACCTAATTTTATAAAAGTAATTGTAAGATCTATTTTTGATAGAACTATACGCGTCTTAGCGCGAGCTGTAGTAGTATCTATTCCAGCTGGTATTATAATTTGGCTTTTGACTAATTTAAGTATTAATAGTCATAGTTTAATATATTATTTAACTAATATAATGAATCCATTTGGACTAATAATAGGACTTGATGGTGTAATACTAATGTCATTTATATTGGGATTCCCTGCTAATGAAATTGTAATTCCTGTTATGTTAATGATATATTTATCTAATAATACAATGTTAGATATTAATAATATGAATGAAATTAAAAATATATTGATAACTAATAACTGGACTATTAAAACAGCAATTTGTATGCTTATATTTATTGTATTTCATTTTCCATGTTCGACAACAATGTTAACAATAAAAAAAGAAACTTCTAGTACTAAATGGACTTTATTATCATTTTTTATTCCACTTTTAATTGGAGTAATTCTTTGCTTAATAGTTAATGTTATATTTAACTTAGCATCTTATATTTAGATTATATTGAATTTTATTTATAATTTTGTTAAAATATATATAAGATTAGAGTAGTAAAAAAGGAGTAGGTATGAAAAGTGATAAAAAGGGTTTAATTATTTTTGGTATTATAATATCATCTATAATTATTATATTATCAACAATAACAATAATTATAACTATAAAATCCAGTGATTATAATACAAGAACAATAATGATATACATGGTTGGATCTGATTTAGAGTCAAATAATGGTCTTGCTAGTGTAGATTTAAATTCTATAGATAAAAGTATTGCTAATGATCCTTCTATTAATGTTTATTTGATTGCAGGAGGTTCCAAAAGCTGGGATAATTCGTATATAGATAAATCTGAAACATCAATTTTTAAATTGACAACATCAGGTTTTAATAAAGTAAAAAGTCAAACTAAACAGAATATGGGTAATGGTGAAACATTAACAAACTTTATTAATTATGTTTATAATGATTCTAAAACAGACAAATATGATTTGATTTTTTGGAATCATGGTGGAGCCATTGATGGTAGTGAATATGATGAGTTAAATTCTGATGATAATTTACAATTAGTAGAAATGAATCAAGCACTATCTAATACACCATTTAAAAATAAAAAGCTAGAAACTGTTATATTTAGAACTTGTTTAAATGGTACAATTGAAGTTAATACAATTTTTTCTAAATATTCAGATTATTTAGTTGCCTCTGAAGAATCAACATTAGGAGCAAACTATACAAGTGTTTTAAATTTTATCAATAATATAAAACCTACAGATAATGGTAAAGATGTATCTAAAAAATTTATTAGTGCTTATAAGAATCAAATAGTTGATATTAAAAATCGCAGTTTTAAAACTACTGCAGATACAATTTATTCTACATATTCACTAGTAGATTTAAAAGAAATAGAAAAATTAAATAATTATACAAACGAATTTTTTAATGATATAAATGTTGATGCTAATTTTAATACTATATCTAAAGTAAGAGCTAATCTACTTCAATATTCCGAAGACATTCCAGAATATGATATGGTTGATTTATATAATTTAATATATAATTTAAAAAGTTTATCACCCAATAAAGCAGATAAAGTTTTAAAACAATTTGATAGAACTGTTATTTATAATTATGCAACAGATTCTAATTCAAGAGGAATTAGTATATATTTTCCATATAACGGTGATAAAACTTATAAAGATAAATTTATTAAAGTTTATGATAATCTAAATGGTTTTAATAATTATAAAAATTTTATTACGAATTTCTATAAAATTCAATCATCAGATTATAAAGCATACACGTATACTTCTAATTTAGTAAAAACAACTGCTTCTGATTATCAAGATGATTATGCAGATTTTGAATTAGAGCTTACTGATGAACAGGTATCAACATTTGCGAAAGCAAAATATATTGTTTATAGAGATAACAAAGATGGTTATTATAAACCAATATATATGGGAAAAGAAGCAAAATTAGACGGAAAAATATTAAAAGCATCAATTAAGGATAGACAGCTACAAGTAGTATCCAAAAATGATGAAAAGTATAATTTGACAGCTATAGAAAAAGAAAACACAGATAAATATATAAAATATGAAACAAACGTAATAATGCAATCATTTAAAGACATATCTAATTATAAAATGGATAATGCAATTATGACAATTTATTATGATAAAAATTCTAAAGAGTCGAATATATCTAATATTATATATAATAGTAAAGGTGAGCATGCAAATGCAATTGCACTTGATATAAATGATTATGATAGTGTTGCTTTTTCAGTTACTAGTGGTTGGGATATTCTTGATGATAATGGTGATTATGTCGGACCAATTGTTGAAAATGGAAGAGTTAAAGGTGATGGAATAATAACAGGTTTTGAAGCAAAACCAAATGAGTTTAAATTTCAAATTTCAGCCTTTGATGATGATTATGATTATTATTGTGTATTCTTAATTACTGATACTCATAATAATGTATCATATTCTAAATTAATAAAATTAAAATAAGAAGGAGATAATAATATGTATAATGATAATAATTTAAATAATGAACCAAATAATAGTGGAATTGATAATAATCTTAATAATATATTTGATGAAAATGATGTAAATAGTTCACCAAATAATAATCTTAGCAGTGTTTCAAATGACAATTATAGTAACACAATAAATAAAAATGTTGATAATGTAGTATCAAATAGTATGAGTAATTCGAATATGACTGATATAAACAATAATACTATTCAAATGAATCCTATGGATAATAATGGATTTAATGGTGGTATGAATAATATAGGTCAAACTGAAAACGTTGATAATGTAGTATCAAATAGTATGAGTAATCAAAATATGACTGATATAAACAGTAATACTATTCAAATGAATCCTATGGATAATAATGGATTTAATGGTGGTATGAAT
>CAMKGA010000034.1 GCA_946412015.1 uncultured Caryophanales bacterium | reverse complement strand
TCCTTTATATATATAATAACACAAAAAACGCATAATTTCTCATGCGTTTATCCTGGAAGAAAATTAGTTAAACTTGATAAAAATACAAATTTATGATATAGTGTATATAGATGAAGGAAACTTCATACAATAAAAAAGGAACACTTAATTAGCTATGTTGAGTGTTGCCGAATAAATTTGGTTCCACCTAAATCATTGCTGAGTTAGGTGGATTTCTTTTATATTAATACTATAAATAGTAAGAATAGTAAAAGGAAGATAATAATTACTAAAGATAGAATTAAAAAATCCTTCTTGTTCATATTCTCGCCTCCCTTCTTATCAAGAAGATTGGCTCCACCCAACTTATTAAATGTTCCAAGATATATTATAACAAACAAATGTTCTACAATCAATAATATAATTTAAAAATATAACTTTTAAAAATATGTAAAAAATTACTAAGATATTGCTAAGAATGTATTAGACCTGTTATGTAGGATACAGTTAGGCTACAAAAAGCAAAAATATATGGTACAATTTATATAGAAGGTGATTTATGAAACGTAGATATGCTTATAATGAAAATGATAATTATAGTTTATTAAAAATTGATGAATCATTTTTTAGAGGTTATGCTTGCTTTTTAAAATTACAAAATATTGAAAAACCTCTAATAGTTTATAATGAAAAAGAATATATTTGTATTAAAGATAATAACTATGAATGGATAGAAGTTTATCCCGATGGTGGTAATTATGCAATTACTATTATGTATGATGATAAAGGAAATTTTATTGAGTGGTATTTTGATATAGCTAGAAGTATTGGAGTAGAAAATGGCATTCCATACGAAGATGATTTATACTTAGATTTGATAATCACTCCAAATGGAGAAAAAATTGTAATTGATGAAGATGAGCTTTTAGCTGCAAAAACAAAAGGATATATCACAGAAGATGATGTTGATACTGCATATAAGGTGCTTAGGGAATTAGATGAAAAATATGTTAATAATTTTGAAGAGTTAGTAAAATTAACTAATTATTTATTATGTAAGTTTAAATCAGATGAAAAAAATAAAGAAAAATTATAGAAACTAAAAAAAATATAATTATTATAGGGAGTAAGGTTATGATTTTAGAAGAATTTGATGAATGCATTAATTCTACATTTGATCCATTTGAGGTTGAAAATGTAATACCTAATTTTCCGAAAATTGGTATTACTTGTTTTTCTAAAAAATTAATAGATAGATATGTAGAGATATTTAAAGGAGAAAAAATAGCCGTAATAATTAATGCAAACGGAGATGTTCCTGTATACAGGATAAATTATAAAAATACTGAAATAGCTCTTTTTATGTCAAGAGTAGGAGCATCTGCTTGTACTGTTTCATATGAAGAGGTTTTAGCAATGGGACTTGAAAAACTAATAATGTTTGGAACCTGTGGCGTATTAGATAGAAATATAGAAGATTTAGCTATAATTGTACCTACATCAGCAATTAGGGATGAAGGAACTAGTTATCATTATATGAAGTCATCTGATGAGATAAAAGTAAATGGAAAATATAAAAAAGAGTTTGAAGAGATATTAAATAAAAATGGTATATCAAGTATTGAAGGAAAAGTATGGACTACAGATGCACCATATAGAGAAACTAGAAAAAAAGTATTAAAAAGAAAAGAGAGTGGATGTGTTTGTGTTGATATGGAATGTTCAGCAATGAATGCAGTCGCAAAATTTAGAAATAAAGAATTATTTCAATTTTTCTATGCAGCCGATAATCTAGATTGTGCTAAATGGGATCAAAGAAGTTTAGGAAATGATGCAAGATTAAAAGATAAAGAAAAAATAATTTATTTAGCATTAGAGCTAGCTATAAAAATGAAATAAAAAAATATAATATGAAAAAAATTTAAATTAAGAAATAATATATTATAGTAGTTTAAATAATTAAGACTTTGATATTTCAAAGTTTTATTTAATATGGAGGGATTATGAAAGATTTAAATCCATTACTTAGTAAATTAATTGCTCATAGAGGATTACATAATGATGTAATTAAAGAAAATAGTAAACTAGCAATCATAAAGGCAATGAATAAAAAAATACCAGTAGAATTTGATATATCATTAACAAAAGATAATGTAGTTATACTATGTCATAATAGTTATATAAAATATAATAATAAAAAATATATAATAAAAAAATTATGATTACAAGTTTTTATTAAATATTTGTCAAGAACTTGTCACTTTAGAAGAAATATTAAAGATAGTAGGTGGAAAAATACCACTACTAATTGAACTTAAACCATATAACAATGGTAATAAATTAGAAAAACAAGTTGTAAAGCTGTTAGATAATTATAATGGATATTTTGCTATACAAAGCTTTAGTCCACTAATTGTTTATTGGTTTAAAAATAATAGACCAAATTATATAAGAGGACAACTTTTAACAAATTATAAGAAATATAGTTTTATAAAAAAAGTAATTTATAAACATATGATATTTAATAAATTTACTAATCCAGATTTTATATGTTATAATATCAAAGGACTTCCAAATAAACAAATAGAAAAAAGTAGGTTAAAAAAACCGATTATTGGATGGACAATTAAAAATGAAAAAGAAATAGTAAAATATAGTAAATATTGTGATAATTTTATTTGCGATAATTTGAATATTAACTGGAGGATATATGAGAGTAAGTTATGATTTTAAAGATTATGAATGCATAGATGCTGGAAATGGTGAAAAGTTAGAAAGATGGAAAAATGTAATATTAAGAAGACCTGATCCACAAGCTATGTGGTATACTTTAAAAGATTCTAAGTGGGATAATATAGATGGCTTTTATCACAGAAGTAAAAAAGGTGGAGGATATTGGGAATTTAAAAATAAACTTGATGAATATTGGACTGTTGAATATAAAGATTTAATATTTAAAGTAAGTCCAACTGGTTTTAAACATACAGGTTTATTCCCAGAACAAGCAGTTAATTGGGATTTTATGATGGATAAAATAAAAAAATCTGGTAGGAAGATAAAAGTTTTAAACTTATTTTCTTATACTGGAGGTGCTACAATGGCTTGTTCTAAAGCTGGTGCAGACGTTGTACAAGTTGATGCTTCCAAAGGAATGACAGAATGGGCAAAGGAAAATATGAAGTTATCTCATTTAGAAAATAATTCAATTAGATTTATTGTAGATGATTGTTTGAAATTTGTTCAAAGAGAAGCAAGACGAGGAAATAAGTATGATGCTATTGTAATGGATCCGCCAAGTTATGGAAGAGGTCCTAATAAAGAGATATGGAAGTTTGAAGATAATATTTATAAGCTAATTGATGCTTGTATGAATATATTATCAGATAAACCGCTATTTTTCTTAATAAATTCATATACAACAGGAATATCTGCAACAGTTTTAGAAAATATATTAAAAACAACTATATTAAAAAAATATCCTAATGGAAAAGTTGATGCCGGAGATATTGGCCTTCCAATAACAACCAATAATTTAATATTACCATGTGGTATATATGGTAGGTATCAAGAAAATGATTAATATAATATACGAAGATAATCATTTATTAGTAGTTGAAAAACCAATAAATGTACCTGTTCAAGAAGATGAAAGCAAAGATAATGATTTACTTAATATATTAAAAAAGTATTTAAAGGATAAATATAATAAACAAGGAAATGTATATTTAGGACTTGTTCATAGATTAGATAGACCTGTAGGTGGGATTATGGTATTTGCAAAAACAAGTAAATGTGCATCTCGTCTAAGTGAGCAGATAAGAAATAAGCAATTTAAAAAGATATATTATGCAGTACTAGAAGGTAATATATTTGAAAAAGGAGTATTAAAAGATAGAATATATAAAGATAGACGTAAAAATATTGTAAAGATTGATAATAAAGGAAAAGAATCTATATTAAACTTTGAAAAATTAGATTATAAAAATAATATGTCATTAGTTAAAATAAATTTAGAAACAGGTAGATCTCATCAGATAAGAATACAATTCTCATCAAGAGGATATCCACTATATGGAGATCATAAATATAATAAAAATGTAAAAGATAAATCACAAATTGCTTTATTTGCAAAAGAGATATCATTCTATCATCCTGTTACAAAAGAATTGTTAAGTTACAGTTTAGAATTACCCAATAGATATCCATTTTCATTATTTAATACTTGAAATTTTATTTTATAAATGATAGATTAATAGTAGGTATGGTGATTATATGGATTATAAAATAGAATTTTATAAAAATATAAACAGTGTTTCTAAAAATAATATAAAAAAAATGGGTTTAGAAGATATGTTTGAATATTATGATGGTTCTGATGTAAATTTTTTAAGATTTGTTTCTACATTAAATAATAACAATTGGAAAGCATCTAAGGAAAATGAACAAGATGATTGTGTGGTTTACAAATTTTTTTCAGATATATATCCTGGTAACCTTTATATTTATTTTTACAATAGCATTGTAGATAAACAGAACTATGAACAAACGATGGAAGTAATAAAAATAATGGATATAAATCCTGAATCTAAGAATAATATTATTAATATTAGTGACTATTTAAATGTGGATTATAGTGATGATAATAAAGAAAGAAAAAAAATATATAAAGAAAATACTAAGACATGCAATAGGATAATCAGCAAAAAGAAAATTGCTTTATATGCATTAACAGGATCATTTATTGCACTAATGGGTGTTGCTGCAGGTAATTTAATTGCTGAAAAAGCCAAAGAAGATAATGATAAACATATTACTTCTAATTTAGATAATAAGGATGAATTAGTACCAGGAGTTAGTAATCAAACTTTTTATGAAGCAGTAGAAAACGCCAAAAATGATCAACTTGAAGTATATGATAGTAACAGTAATAACCAACAATATTGGTATAGTAGTGAAACAGCAAACTTTAATGTTGATGAACAAAATGATTTAATGAAAGAAAAAACTAGATAAGCATATAATTTATTAGGTGATGCTATGTATATTTATAGCAATAAAAAAAATAAATTATATGTTTTTATTATGCTTTTATTTTTATTATTTATAGGTGGTATATATCGTATAAAAGCAAATGTATTACCATTATCAGGATTATCATTTTATATAGATCCAGGTCATGGAGGAATAGACCCAGGTTCTATTTATAAAGACATATATGAAAAAGATATTAATTTAGATATTTGTTATGTTATTAAAGAAGAATTAGAAAATATGGGAGCAAACGTATATATGACAAGATATGGAGATTATGATTTAAGTTATATGCAAACAGGTGCTAGAAAAAGAAGCGATTTAAATAATAGAGCAAAAATAATTAATGAATCTAATATAGATATGTATATATCTATTCATTTAAATTCAGTTAAAGATTCAACTTGGAGTGGTGCTCAAGTATTTTATGATGATGTTAATCCCAATAATATAAAAATTGCTCAGAAGTTTCAAAAATATTTTAAAACACATTTAAATACTAAAAGAGAAGTAAAAGAAATTAAAACAATGCTATTAAATAGAAAAATTAAAATACCAGGAGTTTTAATAGAAATTGGATTTTTATCAAATCCTAATGATAGATATTTATTAAGACAGCAATGGTATCATAAAAAAATAGCTAAAAGTATTAAAGAAGTATTAATTGATTATTATAAGACATAATTAATGCCTTTTTTTCATACAATTATATAGGTGAAATATGAAAAGGATAATTATAATTATGTTATTAATCATTCCAGTAAGAGTAAAATGCTTATCTGTATCTGCAACGTCAGCAATTCTAATGGATACTGATAATAATAGAGTAATATATTCTAAAAATATTCATGAAGTAAGGTCTGTTGCTAGCATCTCAAAAATAATGACAGCAGTACTTGCAATAGAATCCGGAAAGCTTGATGAAGAGGTAAAAATAAATAATACTATAAAAAAAGCATATGGCTCAGCTATTTATATAAGTGTAGGAGAAAAAATAAAGCTTAGAGATTTAGTATATGGACTTATGCTTAGGAGTGGTAATGATGCAGCACTTGCTATTGCAGATTATGTTGGGGGAAGTGTTGAAAATTTTGTATCTATGATGAATCATAAGGCAGATGAAATAGGAATGAAAAATAGTAAATTCAATAACCCTAGTGGTTTAGATGAAGAAGCTGCAAACTTTTCAACTGCATATGATATGGCAATACTTACAAGTTATGCGATGAAGCTTAATGATTATAAAAAAATTGTAAAAACAAAAGAGTATAAATTAAATACAAATAAAAATAATTACGTATGGAAAAACAAAAATAAACTACTTAGAATATATAAATATACAACAGGAGGAAAAACAGGATATACAAAAAAAGCCAAAAGAACTTTAGTTACAACTGCATCAAGAAATAAAGTTAACTTAGTATCAGTTACATTAAATGATGGTAATGACTTTCTAGATCATATAGATATGTTTAATTTTGGATTTGAAAATTACAAAAGATATAACATATTAAAAAAAGGATTATTAAATATCTATGATGAAAGGTATTATAAACAGTATAGTCTTTATATTAAAAAAAGTTTTAATTATATTCTATCGGAAGAAGAAAAAAATTTAATAAATATTAAATACAGTATAATTAAAAAGAAAAATTTTAAAAATAATGATAAGATAGGAGAGGCAATAGTAAAATTAGGAGATATGAATATATATACTGAAAATATATATATAAAAAAGAAAAAAACAAGTAAAAGCAGAAAGTGGTTTTCATGGTAAATATAATTTGGTCTTTTTTTATAATACTAGGTATTATATATTCAATACTTACTAATCGCATAGATATAATTAATACTACAATATTGGAAAGTGCTAAGACTAGCCTTGATATGATAATTCAGATATTTCCAGTATTAGCTTTATGGATGGGAATAATGAATATTGCACAAAGATCAAATTTATTAAATAAAATATCTAAAATATTATTTCCACTTTTATCTAAGTTATTTCCTGAAATTCCAAAGAATCACGAATCGTTAGGATTTATTGCAAGTAATATAATTGCAAATGTTTTTGGACTTGGTAGTGCAGCAACTCCATTTGGATTAAAAGCAATGCAATCATTACAAAAGTTAAATAAAAACAAAACAAAAGCAAGTAGAAGTATGATTACATTTTTAGTAATAAATACAAGTGGTGTTACATTAATACCGACAACTATTATATCTATGAGAATGATGCATAATAGTAGTAATCCTAATAGTATTTTATTAGCTTGCATAATAGGAACTCTTTGTTCAACAATTGGAGGTGTATTTGTGGATAAATTATTTGCAAAGTGGTATCATCATTAAATATATTACCAATTTAATTATTCCTCTAATGGTATTAATAATAATTATTTATGGAGTAAGAAAAAAAATAGATGTATACGATGTTTTTATTGACGGCTCAAAAGAATCACTAGGTATGATAAAAGATTTATTTCCAACATTTTTAGCAATGATACTAGGAGTTAACATATTAATTAATAGTGGCTTTTTATCATTTATATTAAGTTTTATTAAACCACTTTTTTCACATTTTCAAATTCCCCTTGAAATATTACCAATGGCTGTAATAAGACCAATATCTGGTAGTGCATCTTTGGCAATCTTAAATAGTATATATCAAAACTATGGACCAGATAGTTTTGTAGGTATTTTATCATCAGTTATGCAGGGGTCTACAGATACTACTTTATATGTTATAACATTATATTTTGGAAGTATTGGAATAAAGAAAATAAGATACGCTTTATGGGCAGGTTTATGTGCAGATCTAATTGGTATTTTAGCAAGCATAATTATAGTAAATATTTTGTTTTGACACTATCATTTTTTTAATGTATAATCTTTTTTGGTGAGATGTATGGAAAGAATACAAAAAATAATAGCACAATCAGGATATTGCTCTAGAAGAAAAGCAGAAGAATTAATAAAAAAGGGATTAGTAACCATTAATGGGAATGTTATTACTGAAATGGGATATAAAGCAAGCTTTAATGATTATATTGAGGTTGAAGGTAATTCTATTATGGATAAACAAGATAAAGTATATTATCTTTTAAATAAACCGCGAGGAGTTATAACAAGTACAAAAGATGATAAAGGTAGAAAAACAGTTGTTGATTTGATAGATGATAACAGAAGAATATATCCTGTTGGAAGACTTGATTATGATACTACAGGTTTAATTATTATTACTAATGACGGTGAACTTGCAAATTTATTAATGCATCCTAAAAATAATATAGATAAAGTATATATTGCGAAAATTGAGGGGTTAATTACAAAAGGTAATTTAAAAACTCTTGAATCTGGTGTAATAATAGATGGTAAAAAAACATCTAAGAGTAAAGCTAAAGTACTTAAAATGGATAAAAAAAATAATACATCGGTTGTTGAACTTACAATTCATGAAGGACGTAATCATCAAGTAAAAAATATGTTTAAGGCACTTGGATATAATGTTATTAAATTAAAAAGAGAAAAAATATCTTTTTTAACAGATGAATCTTTGCCTTCTGGAACATATAGACAATTATCTATTCACGAAGTAAAAAAATTATATAATGAAACAAAAATGGTAAGCTAATAGCTTACTCATTTTATTATTCTTCAGTTTTAATTGCATCAACAGGACATCCATCTTTAGCATCAGTTACATCTTCAACCAAATCATCACTAACATCAGTTACTTTGACATCCATTATACCATCATCATCATATTCAAAAACATCAGGACATAATGCTTGACAAGCCCCACATCTGATACAAGTATCTTTATCAATTTTAACCTTCATAGACTCCTCCTTGAGATAATTATAAATGACATAAGGAAAAAAATCAATAACTATAAAAATATATTACCTATAAAAAACATATCATTACGATAAAGTACTTTAAAAATATTATAATTTGTGATATATTATTTGTAAGGTGATAGTATGGCTAGTAGAATGGATAGATATTATCAAGGCAGTAATAAGAGAATGAATAGGAGCACTAGGAACAAATCATTATATAATAGTACATCTAAAGATATAGATACTATTAAATATGTAAATACTGCAAATGAAATAGATATATCTAAAATAAAAGAGATGGTTAATAATAGAGAAACATACAAAAAAGAAAAAAAATTGCGTCAAACTGTGCAAAATAGTCGATTGAAACTTGATATACCTGAAAAAAACGAAGAAGAATCATATGATATAATGGATATAAAATTATCAGAGCATAAAGATGACACTGAAACTCCTAAAAATTACAATTTATCTGATGTTTTAAGTAAGGCAAAAAGTGATCATAAGGAAGACGATGCTAAAAACAGAAATTTAAAAAATTTAGAATATAAAGAACTTAATAATTTAAATTTAAGAAAAAAAGAGTATAAAGATAGTGAAGCAGAGCTTAATGATTTAATTAACTCTATCCATAATACAAGCAAAATGAATAAGCTAGATGATGATGTAGGACTGTTAGATGAACTTAAGGCAGATACTATGATTGGAAATGATACATCTATAAAAAAAGTTTTAGAAGAAGAGGAAAAAGAAGAGAAGAAGGATGATACTAAAGAACTTGATAAATCATTTTTTACATCTACATTTGACTTTGCAGATGAGGACTTTGATGAAGAATTAGCTAGAAAAAAGGGAAAAAAGAAAAAGATAGTAATTGCAATAATAATTGCACTTGTAGTTTGTATTACTTTAGTTACTCTTTACTTTCTTGGTATTATTAATTTTAAAATAAAGTAAAATAAATATAATTATAAAAAAGATTAAAAATATACTAGATAAAATATTAATTGATATAAAATTTATAAATAAATCATTTGGAAGTAATAATGCAAATGAAATAATAATAAGGCAATATATAGTTAAAAATATATTGTTTTTTTCTCTTAATATAGATTTTGATGTTTCAACAATATAATACATTCCTATAATTATTGTAATAATCATGGAAAATATCCATTTACTAAATAAAATACTATCAATTCTCGATGATAATCCTATTAATGACACTTTTTTTAAAATTTGAAATTCAGGATATTTATAAAGTAATGATAAATTTATTCCAAATATACCAATTACATCTATTAAATTAATTAATATAGAAAGAAATGAAATAATATAAAATATTATAATGTATTTATTAGTCTTATTATTATTAACTATCTCTGATTTAGGAATAATATTTATTAAATATAGAGGTATTACATTATAAGAAACATAAGATATAAACCCATAAACATAGCTGTTTTGAAATAATAATGGCTTAAAGTTGTTAATATCAATTTGAACAGATAAACTTAAATCTGTAAATAATGATAAAACTATTATAAAGAAAAATAGTATTAATGATGTTCTAAGGATTGATTTTAATCCTGTAGAAACAGAATAATAAATAGGGATAATAAATGTTATGATAATTAGTATAAGTGGAGTTTTACTTAAGTAATCATTTTGAACAAAAGTAACTAGATTGCTAAATAATACTATTATTAGAAATAATGTAAACAATAATATTATACTGTTAACTATTTTGCCTATAAAATTACCAAATAAACATATATTTTTTTCATTTATGTTTAATTTAGGTTTATAATTAAAATAGTAGATATAAAAAAGTAATGGAATAATTCCTAAAATACCTCCTATTAATACCCCAATATAAGCATTTTGTTTTAAATTTACAATTAATGAATTAAAACCTATACCAATGAAAAAAGCATTTGTTAAAAAATAAATTATTGATCCTAGTTCTAAATTAGTTATTTTTTTCATTATTGCTCCTTTCTAATGATTGTGTAATTGATCCAGTTGCATTAAGTTTTATATCAACATTTGTATTAAAATTTATATCTTTATAAATATCTTTCCAATTTTTAATTTTATTATATTCTTTTTGATAATTTCTATAATACTTTAACTCTGTTGCAAATACATCACTGTTATATTTTTTTGTTATACTAATTGCCTTTAACTCTAATTTTTTTATTTTTTCTTCTATCTTTTTTTCAATTTTTTTTAATTCTTTTTGATCTTTTAAATCAATATTACAAGTTATTTCATTTATCGATGCTTTACCTGTTGTTTTTATGTATACATCTTTATTCTTTTTTATAATTAAATTAGTCTTTAATTTATCAGTTTCAACAACTACATATCCCTTTTTATACTTAATAGTAAAATATGCATTATTAATATTGTCATTAATTATATTTATTCCTTTACTTTCGTTAAAAGTTGTCCACGAAATAAGTTTATTATCTTTAAAAAGAGCTAAAGGTGTTAATTCAACATATGCTTTGGGATTATTTGATTCTATATTTTCTTGATTAGAACCATCTTTTTTATCTCCTTTTATTTTAAAACCACTTAAATAAATATCAGTTCCAAAGTTTACGGTATTATATAATAATTTGTTAAAATCAGTTGCAATTATTGCTCCTTGCAGCTGGGATGTAGTTTTTAAATTTGAAGAAAGATTTTGTGATGGGAAATCAGTTAGTGGAGAGGTAATGGCTAAAACATCTTTAGCTTTATTATCTTTGGTAAGTGCAATATAAAAGTTTTTTTTTGATCTTGGTTCTTGAAGTAAAAAATCTATACTTTCATTTATTCCTTTTTTTGCAACATCCTCAGATATTAATATAATAGATAAATGACCGATATAAATTTCTTTAGGAGAAATCATGCCTATTTTTTTTATACATTCATAAATTGTTTTTCCACTCCCACTATAAATAACCGTTCTATAGTCATGTGACGATGATATATTTGATTTAGGAGAATTTGATATTAAGAAACTTACTTCATATCCTTCATTATTAAGGTCTATAGACATTCCTGTTGCAATAGCATAATCATTTAATTCTTTATAGTTATAGCACCCCGTTAAGCATAACAAAAAACTAATTATAATCAGAATCTTTTTCATAATTCACCATCTTTCTTGAATTTTTAGATAAATACTTTGGTCTTCTATATAAAAATTTACGATTTAATCGTAATAAATAGTTTTTTATACCTGTTAGTGATGTAGGGCTTAAAGGAGTTAAATAAGGTATATCAAAGGAAACTAGACTAGAAAGTTTAGTAATAAAGACAAATAAGCAGCATAAAAATCCAATAATACCTAAAAAAAGTGCAGATATAATAAAAATAATTCTCCATAACCTTACTGCATTAATCATATCAACATCATAAAATATTAATTCACAGATAGATGTTACAGCTACAATAATAATGGCAATTGGTGATACTAATCCAGCATTAACAGCTGCATCACCTAGTATAATAGCTCCTACAATATTCATAGCAGAACCACTTACCGTTGGAGAGTGAATATCTGCTTGTCTTAATATTTCAAATGTAATTACAAAAATTAGAATTTCTAAAGCAGTTGGAAATGGTACTCCGTCCCTTTGCAGGGCTAAAGATATTAAAAGTTCGTTTGGTATTATTTCTGGGTTGAATGTCATTAATGCAACATAAAGAGCTGGAACAGATATTGTAATTATAAAACACATTATTCTAAGTATTCTAAGAAAAGTTGCATTATATGCATTTTGATAATTATCTTCTGGAGAATGAAAAAAATCTATTAGTAGGCCAGGAATAATTAGAGCATATGGACTGTTTTCAACTAAAATTACTATTTTTCCATCAAGTAGCGATGTACATGCTAAATCTGGTCTTTCAGTATTAATTACCTGAGGAAAAACGGAATTTGTTTGCTTTTTTAAAAATTCTCTTATATAACCACTATCTAATATTCCATCTATATTAATACATTTAATATTTTCAATTACTTTAACAACAGACTTTAAATTAGCAATATCTTTAATATATGCGACTGTTACCTTAGTCTTGCTTCGCTTTCCTACTTTAACCTCATCAAATATTAAGTTAGAATCCTTAATTCTTTTTCTAATTAAGCCTAAATTAATTGCGTTATTTTCAGTGAAACTATCTTTTGGACCTCTTACAATAGGTTCACTTGATGCTTCACTAACACCTCTATCTAAGATAGCTCTTGTTTCAATTGCGAAGCATTTATCATAGTTTTCTATAAAAAGAATAGTAAAACCACTAGATAGATAGTAAAATATATTATCGAGATTATCTAGAGTAACAATATTACTGTTATAAATATTATTATTTAAATTATAAACAATATTATTACTATTAATAATACTTTTGTTAAGAAAATTACTTACCTTATCATCACTAGTAACACTTTCTAAATAAATATATCCTATCTGTATATTATTACTTGTTATTAATCTTGAAACAAAATCAGAACTATTATGATTAATGTTTTTAATATATTGAATATTATCATTTACATTTTTTAATAAATGCATATAATCACCTAACAATATTATTATCAAAAAACAATTATTTATTATTATAATCAAAAGCTTTTTAAAATAAAATTTATTTACAATCTTAAATTTATATATTATAATAATTAGAAAGGTGGTAGTATGAGTAAAATAGAAATAAAAAAATTGAGTATCAATTATGGAAAAAATGAGATATTTAATAACCTAAGTTTAAATATTAAGGAAAACTCATATACTGCAATTATTGGACCATCCTCTAGTGGAAAGACTACTTTATTTAATGAGATAATAAAAAAGAATAAAAAAATTAAAATAAATGGTAATTTAAATTATATATTGACAGATCCCAATAAACAGATAGTAGCAAAAACTGTAGAAAAACAATTAAAATTTTTTTTGGAAATGGAAGGATATACGAAAAGACAAATAAATACTAGAACCAATAATATTGTTGCTTACTTCGAACTTGATGATATATTAGATTTAGATCCATACAAGCTTAGTGAAGGTGAAAAACAATTGGTTGTATTGTGCTCAATATTAGTTCTAGATCTAGATATTTTAATTATGGATAATGGCTTATGCAGAATGAATTATAATTTAAAACAAAAAGTATTAGATTATTTTAAAAAATTAAAAAAGAAGAAGATAACTATTGTTAACTTTGCAAGCGATGTTGGAGAAATAGTTGGGTCTGACTATACCATTTTATTAGATAAAAAAATTGTTTTTAATGAAAAAACAAAAGATGTTATTAAAAATAATAAGTTATTTGAAGAAAACAATTTAGAATTACCATTTATGTTAGATATTACAAATAAATTAAAATATTATGGGCTTGTTAAAAATAATGTCAAAAATGTAGATGAATTGGTGGATGAATTATGGAAATAATATTAAATAATATAGATGTTGGACCATTTAAAAATTTAAATTTATGTGTTTTTGATAATAAAATAACTGCGATAATAGGATCAAATGGTTCTGGTAAAAGTATATTAGCAGAAATGATAGCTACAACGAGAAAACCAGAAAAAGGATTATATATTATAGATGGCAATAAGATTGATTTAAATAGTAAAAATGTTAATTTTAATCAATTAAGATTTGATGTTGGTATAGTCATGCAGAATTTAAGAACACAGTTTTTTGAAGGAACAGTTGAAGAACATATTTTATATCAGCTAAAAGTATATAATTATAAGAAATGTGAAAAAAGAGTTTTAGATTCACTTAAAATGGTAGATCTTAGTTACGAATATTTAAAAAGAAAAATAAAAACATTAAGTGATACAGAAATATTTAAAGTAATGCTAGCTACTGTCTTATCAATTAATCCGGATGTAATAGTATTGGATGACCCATCATGTTTTTTAGATAAAAATGAAATAGATAAACTAATTAAATTATTAAAAATCATGAAAATAAAATATAATAAGACAATTGTTATTACAAGTATAAATGCCTATTTTGTATTAAAGTTAGCAGATTATATATATGTAATAGATAATGGTAAAATAGTTATGCACGGTGAGAAATATGAAGTTTTTAATAAAAAAAAATTAAAAGATATAGATATTCATATTCCTGAAATAATAGAATTTCAAAATAAATTTTTAAAGACAATAAAAAGTTCGATTAATTATAGAGATAATGTAAATGATTTAATTAAAGATATATATTTTAATATAGAGAAAAGAAGTAGAGGTAAAAAATGAGATATTTTATGACTTTTTCATATGATGGTTCAGGGTTTAAAGGATACCAGAAACAGATAAAGGAAAGAACTATACAAGGAGAATTAGAAAAAGCAATAACAAAAATAAATAAGGATATTCCTGTTAAAGTTCATTCATCAGGAAGAACAGATGCCTTAGTTCATGCATATAATCAAAAGGCTCATTTTGATTTAGATAATGAATTTGATGTTGGAAAATTAAAAAACAGTTTAAATAGTTTACTTCCTGATGATATATATGTAAGAGGAATAACTATTGTGGATGATGATTTTCATGCAAGATATAGTGTAAAGGCTAAAGAGTATATATATAAAATTAATTTAGGAATTTATAATCCAATAGAGAGAAATTATGTTTTTCAGTATAATAAGAGATTAGATATTTCAGAGATGGAAAGAGCTCTAAAATATATAGAAGGAGAACATAATTTTAAATCGTTTACTAAAAATGATTCTGAAAAGGAAAATTATGTTAGAAATATAATACAAGCAACATTAGTTCGAGATCCTAAAAATATTAATTTTATTACAATATCTTTGCTTGGAACAGGATTTTTAAGATATATGGTAAGAAATATAGTAGGTTTATTAATAGAAGTAGGGGAAGGAAAAATAAAAAGTGAAGAAGTCATAGATATTATTGCAAAAGAAGATAGAACAGCATCTGGAATTTGCGCTCCTGCTTGTGGGTTATATTTAAAAGATGTATATTATTAAAATGTCTTGAATTTTTAATAAAAATATTTTATAATGTGAATAGAATAAAAGGGTGATATAATGAATAGAACAGAAATAATTGATGAAAATGGTAATAAAGTAGCAGTAGATGGAATATATTATGTTAGTAATAATAATTATTATTTTATTTATACAAAGGAAGAACAAGATGATTTAGGACATATAATATTATATATTCTAAAAATACTACAAGAAGTTACTAATACACCAAATGGACCAGTTCCAACTGGATATTTAATAGGAGTTAAAGTAACAGATGAAAATGAATATAATTTAGTAAAACAAGATATAACAAATATTGTTGCAGAAAGACAAAATAAAACTGAAGCAAAAGTAATGTATCTGGATATATCTATGTTACAGAATCTAAAAGTAAAAGATAGTAGAACATTTAAACTTGATGCTGGGTTATATAATATGTTATTTAAAAATAATAATAATCAAAATACAGTTAGTGAAGGTTTAAATGAGCAAAATGTTAATAGTAATGATAGCAATCAGATAGATAACAATGCTACTGTGACTAATCAATTAAGTGCAAATGCTTCCGAACCTTTAGTAGAGACTGAAAATATTAATTACAAAGATATGTATGAAGAAGAAGTAATAAAGAATGAAAAATTACAGAATGAAATAAATGATTTGAATAATATTATTAATCAAATAAAAAGTATAATTAAATAAACTAATAGTAGTAAGACTATTAGTTTTTATTTTAGAGGTGATAATAATAAAAAGTACAATTAATTATTTATATGGATTTGCTTGCGAAAGTATAATAAAGAGTAAAAGTAATTATATAATCGCAAATGATAATCAATTATACTTATTGTGTTTAATTAAATCAAATTTTGTTGATAAAATAAATGTTTATAATTTTTTAATTAAAAATAATTATGGTGTTTATAAGATACTATATAATAAGAAAAAAAATATTATAAGTAATATTAATAATAATAATTATATACTTATAAGAATAGATAAAAACAAGTATAAAATAGATTTAAGTGATATTATAAATGGAAATATATATTATGGAAAAGGAAAATGTAATTGGTATAATTTATGGTGCGAAAAGATTGATTATTATGAATACCAAATCGAGCAACTAAAAAAAAGTTATTCTCTTCTTTATAATTCTTTTTCATATTATAAGGGACTTACAGAAAATGCGATTTCTCTTGTTTCTTATATTAATCATGAAATAAATTGTTATATTTCACATCAAAGAATATATAAAAATGAAACAAATATAGAATTCTATAATCCAATAAATATAATGTTAGATTCAAAAGTGAGAGATGTTTGCGAATATTTCAAAAACAGTTTTTTTTCAGGTGTGAATCCTATAATAGATATAAAAAACTATATTGATTATTATATAAATAATTATGATGATGCTACTTTGTTTATAGCAAGAATGTTATATCCATCATATTATTTTGATATATATGATAAAATTATAAATAACGAAATAAAAGAAGAAAAGATTTTAAATATTTGTAGTAGAATATCAGAATATGAAGAATTACTAAAAGATATATATATTTATATGTTGGCGCATTTTAAGATACCAGAAATCGATTGGTTAAAAAAAATATAGCTTATTAAGCTACATTTATTACACCTCTTACATTTTTTACTTCACTCATAATAGCTGCTTCAATACCTTCTTTTAATGTAACATCAAGCATTTGACAATTAGCACACGCCCCCATCATTTTTATATATACAATATTATCCTCATATTTAACAAATTCTATATTTCCTCCGTCGTTAATTAAGAATGGTTTTAGTTTGTTAATTATTTCAATAATTTTTTCTTTTTCACGTTCCATTTCAATCACCATTTGTTATTATAGACCACATATTTTATTTTGTAAAGCCTTTTTTTGTGAGAAAAAATATGATATAATGAATCAGGTGGGATTATGTCGAAATATAGAAAAGGAAACATTGTAAAAGCTACAGTTACCGGAATTGAAAATTATGGAGTATTTGTATCTTTCGATGAATATTATACAGGTTTAATTCATATATCGGAAATATCAAATAATTTTGTAAAAGATATAACTGATTACGTTAATATTGGAGATGTTATATCAGTAAAAATATTAGATATTGACGATGAAGAAGGACATCTTAAACTTAGTATTAAGGATATAGATTATAAAAAAATAAAAAAAATTAAAAGGCATAAAATTAAAGAAACCCCACTTGGGTTTAATACTCTTGAATATCATTTACCCATATGGATTGAACATTATTTAGAAAAAATAGAAAATAAAAAAAATAATTAAAATCCTATTGACAAAAGATTATTTGCATGGTATATTTAATATCGTCCAGTGTTTATTGGGCGATTAGCTCAGTTGGTTAGAGCACCTGCCTTACAAGCAGGGGGTCATAGGTTCGAGTCCTATATCGCCCACCATTGATTTTTTATTATATTATATATTTTGCCGGAATAGCTCAACTGGTAGAGCAACTGACTTGTAATCAGTAGGTTGTGGGTTCAAGTCCTATTTCCGGCACCACTTATGGAGGGATAGCGAAGTGGTCAAACGCGGCAGACTGTAAATCTGTTCCTTCGGGTTCGATGGTTCAAATCCATCTCCCTCCACCACTTTAAGGTTATTGCCTCGTAGCCAAGCGGTAAGGCACCACACTTTGACTGTGGCATGCGCTAGTTCGAATCTAGCCGAGGCAGCCATCTTTATAATTACGTCTCGCTAGCTCAGTAGGTAGAGCATTTGACTTTTAATCAAAGGGTCAGGCGTTCGAATCGCCTGCGAGACACCATTTGAATATTAAGAAATCATTTATTTGATTTCTTTTTTGTGTGCCAGGCATGGCATATAACTAGGTGGTGAAAGTCCACTATACGCGT
>CAMKGA010000033.1 GCA_946412015.1 uncultured Caryophanales bacterium | reverse complement strand
CTCATACATTTAAATTTCACTTTATGAAACTGGAATTTACTTTTTCATTTCACGAGAATAAATATCTAGTTTTCACTAGATACTTTCTTATTTATTTCTTAATTTTTCTGCTAATTTTTTTAGTTTATTAAATCTATGATATAGTCCAGATTTAGTAATACTACTATTTGTTTCTAATGTCATAATTTTACTTAATTCTAACAATGATTCTTCTTTATATTTCAATCTATAAATACATGCTTCTTTTAATTTATCATCTAAAAGATCATATGCATCTTTTGCTTTTATTAAATTAATATCATCTACTTGATTTTTAGCTGTTTGAATAATTTTATCAACATTAGCTTGTTCACAGTTATTTATTCTATTTAAATTATTCTTTTTATTTCTATATATTCTTATATTTTCATAATACAAAAGTGCATTAACTGCCTTTATTAGGCGTAAGAAATCACCTATTTTTTCTGACTCTTTTACATAAACAATATATCTAGATTCTCTTTTTAAAATCTTACTATTTAAATCATAGCTTTCAAGCATATTATTAATAAATTTGGTATATTCATAATCATTAAAAGAAAATTCCATATGATATCTTGATTTTTTGGGATCATTAATACTTCCACAAGCTAAGAATACACCTCTTAAATAAGCTCTTTTTGAATCTTCATCATCTATTAAATATATATCTGGTATATTAGTATCTAACGATAAATCATTTATTATAATATAATCGTTTTTATATACCTCTAAATTATAAATATAATTTTTATTATAATTATATCCTTTTTTTACTGATACTCTAATTAAAGCATCATAATTATTTTTAAGTCTGTTAAATATTAATCTAGCAATCGATGCATTTTCTGTTGTTATATTTAATTTTTTATCTGATTCTATTGAGTTTCTTAAGAAACCAGATAATTCAGATAATTGTTCTAATTTGGAAAGTTCTATTGACACTAATTCATTTTTTATTGTACTTGTAAATGACATAAAACACCTAATTATTCATTACATAAAAAAATATATGAAACCCAAGTTTAAGAGAATTATGACGAATCATATTATTGGAAATTGTTACCAAATCATCACCAATTACTTGCATATCAAATTTTTCAAAATTCTCTTCATCATATTTTACTGGATCTTTTTGTTCTAATGTTTTATATTTTTCAGCCATTTTAGGATCAATATATCCAAAATTGGCAATTACAGCGTCAACTTTACGTTTTTTTAAATATTTATTTAACATTTCTACGTGATCTGTTACAGAAAAATTTTCAGTTTCACCTGGTTGTGTTACTATATTACAAGTATATAATATTTTTGCTTTTGATTTTGATAATGCATCTACTATCTCATCACAAATTAAATTTGGAATAATACTTGTAAATAAACTCCCCATACTTAAAATAATTAAATCAGCATCTATTATTGCATCTATTGCCTCTTTCGTTGGAGTAGCATCTTCTTTATAAAAAACTCTTTTAATCTGCCTTTTATCTACTGTTAATTCGTGCTCTCCTTCTACTATAGAGCCATCTATCATTTCACCCATTAGTGTAACATTATCTTCAGTAAGTGGTACAACTTTCCCTTTTAAATTTAATATTTTACTTAATACTTCTATTCCAGAAGAAAGACTACCTGTCATCTCCTGAACAGCTGTTAAAAGAAGATTACCAATAGTATGTCCATCTAAATCACTAGTTGTAGAAAATCTATAGTTAAATAATTTCTCTACTAATGGTTCTGTTTCTGATAATGATACTAAAACTCTTCTTATATCACCTACTGCTGGAATATTAAATTCTTCTCTTAAAATACCTGTACTACTACCATTATCACATACTGATACAATAGCAGTAATATCAAGTGGATATTGCTTTAATCCATTAAGCAAATAGGATAAACCGTTACCTCCACCAAGTACTACAACTTTCTTTTTCATTAAATCACCTATACATTAAATCTAAAATAGCAAATATCTCCATCTTGCATTATATATTCTTTACCTTCTAGTCTAACTTTTCCTTTTTCTTTTACAGTTTTTTCATCTTTATATTTTTCTAAATCTTCAAAACTCATTACCTCAGCACGAATAAAACCTCTTTTAAAATCAGTATGAATAATTCCTGCACAATCAGGAGCCTTCATACCATCTGTAAAAGTCCACGCTCTAACTTCATCTGTTCCAGATGTAAAAAATGTTTTTAATCCTAGTAAAGAATATGTTGCTTGAATTAATTTATCAAGTCCACTTGATTCTACTCCTAATTCACTTAATAATTCATTTTTTTCATCTTCAGATAAATCACACAATTCTTCTTCTATTTTAGCACATACACTAATTACTTTAGAATTCTCACTTTTAGCATATTCTAATACTTTATTTAAATATTTATTTTCACTATTAGAAATTTCTTCTTCACTTAAATTGGCAATATATATAATAGGTTTTGCAGTAAGTAAATTATATGGTTTCATAATTAATTTTTCATCTTCATCTAATAAAAGAGTTCTTACTGATTTATTAGACTCCAAACATTCTTTTAATTTATGAAGTAATTCTACTTCTTTTAGTGACTCTTTATCTTTTGACATTTTTGCTTTCTTTTCAATTTTAGATAATCTATTATCAACTATATCTAAATCTGCAAGTATTAATTCTACTGCTATAATCTCTATATCACGAATTGGATCTACATCATTTTCTACATGAATTATATTACTATCGTCAAAGCATCTAACTACCTCACATATAGCATCAACTTCTCTTATATGAGATAAAAACTTATTACCTAATCCTTCTCCATTAGATGCACCTTTTACAAGACCTGCTATATCTGTAAATTCAAATGTTGTTGGGACTAAACTCTTTGGCTTATATAATTCATTTAAAAAATCTAATCTGTAATCTGGAACCATTACAACTCCAACATTTGGTTCTATTGTAGCAAAAGGATAATTAGCAGCTAATATATGTTTCTTTGTAATTGCATTAAATAATGTTGATTTACCTACGTTTGGTAGTCCAACTATTCCTGCTGTTAAACTCATAATCCATCTCCTTTAAACATTAATATTCTACTATATTTATATAAAAAATACAATAAATCAATTATAATAAAAAAATATCAAATGATATTTTTTAATGCCATTATTCTTCTTTTATAGCACTGCTCAACACAATTTTTTATTTTCCCCTATAATGACATTACAATTTTATTATAACAACTATACTATTATAAGCAATATCTTTTAAAAAAATTTGATAACATTTTTACTATTTTGGTGTAAAAATATGTAAAATTAAATTTTATAGTTTGAAACAATTAAAAATTAATAAGTATTATAATATTAATTATTAATATTTATTGGTAACATTTTAAAAAAATAGAGATTAGTTTCATAATCTCTATTACATTGTAATACTTGATGAAATACCAAGTGGTAAACCTATTAAATACCATCCTATAATAATTACAAATGATATAAGTGATATTATTAGTATTACTGGCATCATCTTTTTCATTGTACTAAATATACTAGTATTCATATTAGAATCACTCTTATATAAAAATCCAATTGCAACTATTAAATAAATATATATTGGTGAAAATAATTTACCTACAGAATCTGAAAATGCAAATACTGTTTGAGCAAATGCAGGCGTAATATTAGCACGCATTAATAACGGTACCATAATAGGACCTAATATATTCCATTTTAACAGTGTTGATGGCATTATTATTGATATTACTATTACTAATAAGAATATTATCAATAATAATGGGAACCCACTAAAGTTTAAACTACCTATAAAATCTATAATATTTGTTGCGATTACATCTCCAATATTAGACCACTCAAGTAGTCCTAACATAATTGATGAGAAGAATAATAATACAAATATATATCCAGTATTTTCAAATGATTTAGTAAGTGAATATGTTGTATCATTACTATTTCTAATATTACCTGATATTCTACCATATATATAACTACATAATACTAATATAAATATAAGTATTAACATATATCCATTACCAAATGCAGAATTTGGTCCAAATAATCTTACAATATATTCTTTTGTTCCATCATAGAGTAGTATTCCTGAAAATGGCAATCCTGGAATAATCGAATAAATCATTACTCCAACTAAAAATATAAATATTGACATAGATATAATAAAAGCTTTTCTAGATATATTTAAATTATCTTTTTCATCATATCTTAAGAATTTCTTGCTTAATGTTTTCTCAACTAATATTGTTGATGAAATTGTAAGTATTAATATACTAGCAAGTGATATATATAAATTAGAAAATAAATTATAATGATATGAAGTATCTATACTGGTTGCTGATTTTGTTGTTATTAAACCTAGTAAATAATCTTGATAATTAGGAGTAATGCCAATACCATAACCAATGGTTATTCCAAGAAACATAGTTATTATTCCAAGGGAAGGATTTCTACCTAATAATTTATATGAAACTCCTGCTAACGGTAATAACAAGGCATAACTAAAATCTCCAAAAATACTTGATATCATTCCTATAAATATAAATATCAAAGTAACATATTTAGGTTTTATTTTTTTAAGTGGAGTTATTAAATGTTTTAAAAAACCACTTGACTCTAATATTGATACTGCAATAAGTGACATTATTATATAAATGATAGAATCCAGAACAGTAAAATTAGAAATTGAATTATTAAGTAAATACTTTATACCTTCTTTTCCAAAAATATTGTTTACCGTAACAACAGATGTTTCCAATGTTCCAGCTTCTGTTACATTACCACTTACTCTAAATAAATTTAAAATAAAGCTTAAAAATGCAAATATAATACATAAAAATATAATAGTTGGTATTGGCCCCTGCTTTTTGATATTTCTTTTTATTTTATCTCTTTTCGTTGCCATAAAGCCTCCTAATATGTAACAACTTTCTTTAATTTCTTATTAAAATCTATACGTGATAACATTATTGCTCTACCACAATTATTACATTTAATTTTTATATCTGCACCTACTCTAATAATCTCCCATAAATTCTCACCACAAGGATGCTTTTTTTTCATAATTACTATACTTCCCAATTTATAATCGTGCATAATTCACCACCTATTTATAATTAAATATTATAATTCTCCTAAATCAAAAATATCTAAAATTCTATTTAAATCAGCTACATTGGCAAATGAAATTAATATCTTGTTATCTTTTATTTTTACTTTTGTATCTAATTTTTCTTTTAGCATTTCTTCTACCTCAAAAAATTCGTTATTTTTTGGTTTAGAAACTCTTGTATTTTTTACTTTCTTTTCTGTATTTTGTGAAAGTTCTTCAACATTTCTTACTGGAATTTTCTTATCAACTATATCATGTGCCATTTCAATTATTTTATCTTCATTTTCAAGCTTACTTAAAACTCTAGCATGTCCCATACTAATTTTTTTGTTTACAACCATTTCCTGAACTTCAGATGGAAGACGTAGTAATCCTAAGATATTTGTAACATGACTTCTACTTTTTCCAACCTTAACACTTAACTGTTCTTGTGTTAAATGTAAATTTTCAATCATCGATTTATATGCTTTTGCTTCCTCTATTGCACTTAAATTCTCTCTTTGCAAATTTTCAAGAAGTGCAATTTCCATCATTTGTTCATCATTTAAGTTTCTTACTATTGCTGGAACTTTATCAAGTCCTGCAAGTTTTGATGCACGAACTCTTCTTTCACCTGCTATTATTTCATATCCTTTTATACTCTTTTTCACAATAATAGGTTGAAAGACACCGTGTTCTTTTATAGAACTTGCAAGATCAGTCAAAGCCTCACTATCAAAAACTTTACGTGGTTGATATGGATTAGGTCTTAACTCTGAAATTGATACATCTATTATCTCTTCTTTATTTGTAGTCTCATAAACATGTTGTTCAAAACTTTGTAAATCTAAATTCTCATTATTAAATAACTGTTCTAGTCCAATTCCTAGTGCTCTTTTTTTAGTTTCCATTTCTTTCAATCACCTCTTTAGCTAAATTTATATATGCTTCAGTTCCTCTACTTTTAGGATCATACGCATGTATTGGTTTACCATGACTTGGTGCTTCAGATAATCTAACTAATCTAGGAATAATTGTATCATATACTTTATCTTTAAAATAACTCTTAATTTCTTCTACTACTTCTAAACCAAGATTAGTCCTATTATCAAGCATTGTTAGCAATACTCCTTCTATATCTAAAGTTGGATTTAGTTTTTTTTGAGCAATCATAATAGAATTTAATAGTTGCATTATACCTTCTAGTGCAAAGAATTCACATTGAACAGGAATTATTACACTATTTGATGCTGCAAGAGCGTTTGTTGTGATTAGTCCTAATGATGGAGGGCAATCCAATATTATATAATCAAAAACATCTACAACCTGTGATATTTGCTTCTTTAGTTGTGTTTGCGCAACAAAAGAAGGATCCTGTTTTGACATTTCCATTAGCTCCATATCTACACCAGCTAAATTAATTGAAGCTGGAATTACATATAAATTTTTAAAATTTGTTTTTATTACAACATCCTTTAAACTTGCTCTATTAACAAATAATTCATAAATGCTTGCTTTATTCTCTCCCTTATTGATTCCAACACCTGTTGTACTATTACCCTGTGGATCTAGATCTACTAGTAAAGTTTTCTTTCCAAGCAATCCTAAAGATGCAGCTAAATTAATACTTGAAGTAGTCTTTCCTACTCCACCTTTTTGATTTACAAATGCAATTACTTTTGCCATAATCATCACCTTTTTAAAACATCGTACTAATAATATATTATCATATTTTTATCTATAAATCTATTATTTTTAATGAAAGAAATTTTTAATTGAATAAAATAAAGTAAAAACATAGTTCGACAAAATATTATAGACTATTTGTCTATAATAATTTATACATATTTATGAGAAAATAAACAAAAGAGCGTGAATTATGGAAAAAGATATTTATAACACTATTGGTAAAAATATAAAAAAATATAGAATTAGTAAAGGACTAAAGCAACATGATTTAGCAAGTAAATTATATATGAGTGATAGTTTTATTGCTAAATTAGAATCAAAAACTCGACAAACTATTTCAATAGATACACTAGAACAAATTGCAAATGCATTAGAAGTTGATATTACTGAATTTTTTAAAGAACAAAAATAAAGACTACTTATTTTGATTTAAGTAGCCTTTTTTATAAATAATTTTCTTCTTGATTATAATAAGGGTTAATCTTTTTTATTACTTTCTTTTTTTCTATACTAATTTTATTATTTAAATCACATAACGCTTTCTCATCAAATAGTTCATGATTGTATTCATAAAACTTCTTTATTATATAACACATAAATTTTTTATCTTCCATAAGATTCTTATAATCATTGCTATTTTCAATAACTGAAATATAATTATTAGACTCTTTTGTTTTGTTATCTAATAATAAATGCTCATATACATTAGATATTAAAACCATCATCCAGTAATATATATTTTCAGAATATTCTTTTGAATTAATTATTAATAATGTTTTTTCAAATATATTTCTATAAATAAATCCATTTGATTCTTTTATTAAGTTATTTACTATTTCTAATGTAATCTCTCCTAATCTAATACTATCTATTTTTTCATCATTAAACTTATATCCATAGTATTTTCTAAATGCAAAAATAGCAGGAGGATAAATATTAAATAAATTATTAACAATATTTGTGTTAATGGAATTAATATGAATATTATCTATTTCGTTCTTTTTAAGAGTAACATAATTATTATAAGTAGTAAGTATTTCGTCAATATTTTCATTAAATATATTAATAAGTTCAAAGGTATCTTTTGTATCTAATAAATCATTATATATTTCATAAAAAGAATCATTATAATCGAAAAAAACCGATTCAGGTATATAATTTAAGTAATAGTTATAATATTCTAAATATACGGTTAGTAAATATAACTTTATATGTATATTTTCAACACTTTTATTAATTCCATATTTTATATCAAACATACCAATAGAATCATTATCATATAATCCCTTTTTTAAATCATAGGCACTTTCATAAAATGATGTTAATCCAAAATCTATTTCATCATATATATTACTAAAAAATACATTTTTCAATTCAATATTATTTTCTTTTTTTTCTTCTATATTACCATTATAATAATTTGTTATATCATTTTTATTAAAAAAACTTGATTTAGTATTTTTCAAAATATATTTTATACACTCCTGTTTTATATTATTTTTATCTAATTTATAATCATTTACATATTTAAAGAATAATTTATCATAATCACTATCACTAATTAAAATATTATATATTTTATCAATATATTTATCATCAATAATACTTAATGTTTCTTTTAGCTTGTCTAAAAGTAATCTAATATTTTCCTCTTCCATAAAACCCTCTTATTACCAATTTATATATTCTAGATATAGTCTCAACAAAATGTACATCAATTCTAATTATATAATGCAACTGTTTTTATCTATATTAACCCTAAAATTAAAAAATAGCAATAAAAAACTACTAAAATTCATTTTATTTAGCAGTTTTTTTACTATCTTGTTTTTTTCTAAGTTCAGTATTTAATATTTTTTTTCTTAGTCTAATATGAAGTGGTGTCACTTCTACTAATTCATCTGAATTAATATAATCAAGTGCATATTCTAAAGTAATAACTCTAGGTCTTTTTAAAACAACTGTATGATCTTTTCCGGCACTTCTTGTATTTGTTAAATTTTTTCCCTTTACAACATTTACCGCTAAATCATTTTCTCTAGTATGTTCTCCGACTATCATACCTTCATATATTTCTTCTCCAGGTTCTACAAACATTACTCCTCTATCTTCTAATGCACCTAGAGCATATGCTGTAGATTTACCGTTTTCCATTGACACTAATACACCTAATTTACGTTCACCGATATCAACTGATTCAAAAGGACGATATTCCTTAAATGAATGATTCATAATTCCGTATCCCTTAGTAGTAGTCATAAAATCAGTAGAAAATCCAATTAACCCACGTGATGGTATATCATATAATAATCTTGTTTGACCATTAATATTACTCATATTAATCATAACAGCGCCACGAGTACCTAATTGTTCTATTATACTACCAACACAATCTTCAGGACATTCAATTTGTAACTCTTCATATGGTTCACATTTAACCCCATCAATTTCTTTTATAATTACTTGAGGTTTAGAAACCTGTAATTCATATCCTTCACGACGCATATTTTCAATTAATATTCCAAGGTGTAATTCACCTCTACCAGATACTATCCAAGATTCATTGTCATATGGTTTTATTTTTAAAGATACATCTCTTTCTGTTTCTTTAGTTAATCTTTCTTCTATTTTACGCGCAGTAACTAAATCACCTTCTTTACCACAGAAAGGACTAGTATTAACTCCAAAAGTCATTTGTAATGTTGGTTCATCAATTCTAAGAAGTGGTAATGCTTCTTCAAATCCAACATCACATACAGTCTCTCCAACAGAAATATCAGGTAAACCTGCAATAGCAATAATATCTCCTGCTTCTGCCTCTTCTATTTCTATTCTTTTAAGCCCTAGAAAACCATATATTTTTGCAACCCTAAACTGTTTAATAGAACCATCTACCCTAACGCAACTTGCCATTTGATTTAATTTTATTTTTCCTCTTTTAACAAGTCCTATTCCAATTCTACCAACAAAGTCATTATAATCTAGTAAAGCTGGTTGAAATTGTAATGTACCCTCACTTACCTTAGGATCAACCGCCTCACCAATAATTAAATCAAGTACCTTAGTCATATCCTTTTCCTGAGTAGCAGGATCAGGTGAAAAACTAGATGTTCCATTAACAGCAGATACATAAGCAACAGGAAAATCTAAATCATCAACATCCGCACCTAAATCAATAAATAACTCCATTACCTCATCTACTACTTCCTTAGGACGAGCTGCAGGCTTATCAACCTTATTTACAACAACAATAGGTTTAACATGAGCCTCCATTGCTTTTTTTAGTACAAACCTAGTCTGAGGCATAGTACCTTCATAAGCATCAACAACTAGAATTACATTATCAACCATATTCATAATACGTTCAACTTCGCCACCAAAATCAGCATGACCTGGTGTATCTAAAATATTAATACGATAATCCTTATAATTGATAGCAGTAGTTTTAGCAAGAATAGTAATCCCACGTTCACGCTCTATATCATTAGAATCCATAACACGTTCTTGTACATTCTCATTCTCTCTAAAAGTACCAGATGCTTGTAATAATTTATCTACAAGTGTTGTTTTTCCATGGTCTACATGGGCAATAATTGCAATATTTTTTTTCTTCATAAAAACGAACTCCTTTTTCACACTTTGTCCATTATACCACAATTTAAAAAAAAGTAAAATTTCACCATTTTACTTTTCTATAATATCTATTTTTACTACATTGATAATTTGTAAGGATTAGATTCAGTTCCATCACCGAATGTAATTTTGACTTTGGTATTTAGATATAAAGTTGGCCTAAATTCATACCGTGTTTTATCTACACCATTTGAATCAACAGAACCATTACGGCTAATCATAAAAACGTAATTTTCGAGCTTCTTATTAGGAGATATCAACCATTGATCTTTTTTACTTGAATTATATATCCATCCTCTTTCCTTGTTATTACTTGAACACTTTGAACCATCTTGAAAACAATTATCATCTATTCCTAATGTATATGTATATACGAATTCGCTAGGATACATTAAACCTATTTCCCCAATCCAATTTATATCATGACTACCATACGCCTCATTTCCCCTTTCCCAATTATATATATCAATACCTGTACCATAATCAATGCCTGACTCCCATGAAGAACCACCTAAATAATATTTAGTTTTAGATATAAAACTTTTACTTTCACTTGATAAATCATTTTTATAATTAGTATTAATATAATTTTGAAGACTAGATGTTTTCCATTCATTTATATTATTAGCATCCCAAACATAGTATTCATTTATAGAACTATCTCTTGTTATTTTTATTTTATTTTCCCACTAACCATTCTCATCTTCTACACTAAAAACTCCAATTATTCTCCATAGTTCATCATTAAATTCAACATAGTTATTAGGGTCGCTTCCTATATATCTATAATCAGTAAGTGCAGGAGTTTGAACTGTTGCTTCATGTTCAAATGTGTACATTTCATGAATATCTCCATCTGTATAATTAGTTATTGTTTTAGGATTTGTTTTCTTAAGAAGATATTTAACTGCTGTAGGTGTAATTACACATTTATCCTTATCCATTACTTCATATGAATCACTATTAGTTCTAGTTAAGTGTATTACTTTATTATCTTTTATATCATTTATACTAGTTAAATCCTCTTTTATATAATCATTATCTATCAATTTGGTTAAAGGTATACAGTATTCATCATCTTCGGTATATTCTGAATCGTTATCATGTATATATTTCTTTGCTTGTTCTATTACTACATCTTCTATCATTTTATTATTTGATTTTTTCGTTTTATTTATTTGATTAATAATATTAGGAAATGTTAAAAGTGCAATTAATGATATTATTATTATTACTGCCATTAATTCTACTAAAGTAAAACCATTTCTTTTATATTTATACATAGTTATTCACCTTTCTTATTCTTTGTAGTTTTATTTAGCATCATTATAGCACACATCACTCTTATTTTCTACACAATTTAATTTATCAATAAAAAATTAAAAGACATAAAGTGTTTATGCTTTATATCTTTTCAATCTCTTCAATGCTTAATCCAGTTATTTTTTTAATGTCTTCTATAGGATATTTCATTTCTTTCATATTTCTTACAATTTCTATCTCTTTTTCTTTAGAACCTTGCTCAATACCTTGTTCGATACCTAACTTAGAATATCTAATCTTGATACTGTTTTCCATCATTTGTCTATCTTCTTCATCTGTCATCCACTGATAGAATTCAGGATTTTGATTTAACTCAGTAACATCTTTTTTGATTTTCTTCATATACTCATCCTCATCATTTAAATCTTTTAGTTGTTCTTCATCAAAGGAAAACATGATAATACTTTTATATTTATCATAGTATTCTTCCTTTTCTTTTCCAACTAAATTGTACCATGTGTCTTTAAAATAATCAACATTTATATCAATTGTTCTAACAAATGGTATTTTGTTGATTCTTCTGGTAATATTAGTATATTCAGATATTTCAAAACCATCTGCTTTATCTTCCATAAAATTAATATTAAGTTGAATATGATCTTCAACAGCAACATAGTTTGTTGCTTTTCTTACATCTTGCACAGTTGATTGCATAAGATAAAAGAAATTCCTAAACTCTGTTTCTTTATCATAGGTCATATTAACTTCACAATTAATCTTCTTGTCGCCAATATCAACTAGAATATCTACCGTTTTGTTTTTGATATATATTCTATCTTTTGATATTTCAGTATTTTTTATTTCTATCTCATCTATTACAAGATTATCATAGAAATTAGATAGAATATCTGTAAGAAATCTTTTAAGAAGTTTTTCATCTCTATAGAAGACATTTTTAAAGACTGGATCTGCGCTTAAAGTATAAAAATTAGTTTTTTTATCTGACATATATCTTATTCCTCCTATATATATTATTAGTTAGTCGTTTAAATTTCCTTCTTTTTTTGACAAATTTCTTAAAAAAGTTTTCAACTTAATAAAATAGGAGTATTAGTCACATATCTTTACTTCAAGTTTACAAAATATAGTTATTTATTCCAAAGTGTCTCTATCATCACCAATTTTTGAAGCTTCATAGATTTTTATATTATCATATTTATCAATGGTCATAAGTAATATATTTGATAATGAGGTATAACCTTTTACTTTTAACTGTTGAAATAACCAGTCTTTATCTTTACCTATACTATTTAAATTCTCTTGCATTATTTTTCCATCTATAATAATATTTCTACATAATCCTTCCTCTTTTACTTTTAATTTCATATCACTAGTATTTAATGTTCTATACTTAGATTTAGGAAGTATACTAATATCACCATTTGCTTCTAGTATAGCATATTCAATTTGATCAATATCAAAATAACCATTTATTCTACACTTTTCTAATACTTCATTAATCTCCATTCGATATTTTTTTAAATTATGAATATTAAATTTTCCTCTTTCAATTATAATACTGGGCGTCCCTATAAAATACCTACGCATAATAATACTTTTTATTGATAAATATGAAATTATATATGCAACAAGTCCAAAAATAATTACAGCAAATATTCCATTTATACCATTTGATTCTAAATTAATTGTCATCTCTGCTGCAAAGTTTCCAATAGAAATACCAATTACATAATCAAATAATGACATTTGTGAAACTTGTTTTTTACCAAGTAATTTTGTTATTAAAAATAAAGCTATGAGTGATACCATTGCTCTTATAAATACATCATATAATTCATTAATATTAATAGTCATATTGATCACCATTTATATTATTTATTATATTTTAATATATATACAAAAAAAGCATAAAACTATGCTTCTTTTTTATTTAAACCATATTTACGATTGAATTTCTCGATACGTCCTGCTTTAGAAGCTGACTTATTAGATCCTCCAACATAGAATGGATGACATTTATCACATACTTCTAAATGAATTTCTTCTTTATTTGATTTTACAGTAAATGTATTACCACAAGCACAAATAACTTTTGTATCTACATATTCTGGATGTATGTTTTTTCTCATTTTTTCTCTCCTTCCGCCATGACCCAATTTGGCCATAGAAATTTAAGTACGTTCATATTTTATCAAAAAAAAAAGATTAATGCAACAATATTATAAGTTTTTTATGTACTTATCTAATTTAGACTTATCATAAAATAAACAGTTATGTTTATAACTAATACTTTTTAATTTATTATAATAATAATCAGTATATTTATCATTTCTATCTATTTCATATAATATAATTACATTTTCCTTACTTTCTTTTCTTATATGTTTTAATAAATCTTCATAATTTTTAATTACATTATCAATATAATCATACGGATCAATTTCAATATTTTTTATATTCTTAATATCAACATTTCCTATATTTAATACTATTAAGTTACTTTTAACAAGTAAATTATTTATTGAATATGTTTTATTATTATACTTAATATCTATATTATCTACAATATCTCTTAAATAGTCTACTACTCTATAATTATATTTATTATGATAAATTATATATTTATCTATTTTTTTATTACAATTTAATGTATTAGTATATTCTTTATTTGAAATATTTTCATCAGATATTTTAAATATTGTAATTTTATCATCTAACTTTAAATTATAAATTAAGCATATTGAAATTAAACACACAAATAAAAATAATATTTTTTTCATTTTATCACCAAAAAAATAGCTTTAACGCTACTTTATTATATGTCTAAAAGTTCTATTTCAGCACCAACATCGCCTAATTTTTTAATTATATTTTCATATCCTCGAAGTATATGATCAACATTATCTATTATAGTTTCACCTGTTGCGATTAATCCTGCTAAAACAAGACAAGCTCCTGCACGAAGATCTGTTGCAGTTACACTTTTTCCTTTTAGCTTAGTAGGACCGTAAATAAATGCCTTGTTATCATTAATTTTTATTTCTGCACCCATTTTATTTAAATATTCAACATTTTGAAATCTTCTTTCGTATACAGTCTCTTCTATTTCACTTACTCCTGTACATTGTGTTAGTAATGTTGTAATTGGTTGCTGTAAATCTGTGGGATATCCTGGGTAACCTAAAGTTTTTATATTTGTACTTTTGTAATTATCTGCTCTTGATACAATTACATAATCTTCTCCTTCTTCAATTTTTACTCCTATTTCTATTAATTTCGAAGTTAAAGATTCAACGTGTTCAGTTATTATATTACTAATTTTTAATCTTTCACCAATTAATGCCCCTGCTATTATATATGTTCCTGCTTCTATCCTATCAGGTATTACTTCATGTACACACTTATGTAATTTATCAACACCTGTAATTTTTATTTGACTTGTACCTGCACCAACTATTTTAGCTCCCATATTATTTAAAAATGTTGCAACATTTACAATTTCAGGTTCTTTTGCTGCATTTTCTATAATTGTTGTACCTTTTGCTTTTGCAGCAACTAAAATTGTATTTATTGTAGCTCCAACACTAGGCATGTCAAGATATACATATCCACCCTTTAATTCATCAGCAGTAATTGTATATTTATCACCATCTTCTTTAACCTTTGCTCCAAGTGCTTTAAAACCCTTTAAAGTTTGATCAATAGGACGAGCTCCTATAGAACATCCACCTGGGAAATACATTTCTACCTTTTTATATTTACCAAGTAATGCAGACATAAAATAATATGAAGCTCTAAGTTTTTTTGATATTCCTTTAGGTATTTTTTTATTCACTATTGAAGATGAATCAATTTTAATAGTCTCTCCATCTCTTTTTACTCCTGCACCTAAATATTCTAATATTTCATTTAATGCATCAATATCAGATATATTTGGAACATTATATATTGTTGCATCTTCATCACAAAGAATTGCAGCTGGAATTAAAGCAACGGCACTGTTTTTTGCACCACTTATTTTTATTTCTCCTGTTAATTTATTCCCACCAACTATTCTAATTTTATTCATAAATACCTCCAACACTAATATATTCTATGTTTTTGCCTATAAATGTGCTACGCCTTATTTATACTTCCCAATAAATTGCATTTTTTAAAAACACATTCTTTTAATTCTTCTTCTCCCATTTTTATTATTTTTCTTGGATCATATGCATCACTACTTTTTAATTTCTCTTTTAATGCATTACTCCAAGCTATTTGTAATTCTGTATTAAAATTTATTTTACATATTCCACATTCAATTGCTTTTTTTATTTGTTCATCGTATATTCCAGTTCCACCATGAAGAACTAGTGGTAAAGATGTTTTTTTACTTATTTCTTCCATTCTTTCAAAATTTAACTTAGGTTCGCCTTTATATAGTCCATGAACACTTCCTAGTGCGGGCGCTAAAAAATCAATTCCAGTTTCATTTACAAGTTTCTCACATTCTATAACTGATGCATAAACTATTCCACTATCTATATCATTTGTGCTGCTACCTACACGTCCTATTTCAGCTTCTACTGTAACATTATATTTTTTTGCATAATCAACTACTTTTTTTGTTATAGCAATATTTTCATCAAGTGGATATCTTGACGCATCTATCATTACTGAGGTAAAACCTGCATCTATTGCACTTTTACACATTTCAAATGAACTTCCATGATCTAAATGAAGACTAACAGGAACTTTTATATCTAAATATTCAATTAAATTTTCTACCATATTTCTAATTGTTTTAAAACCACCCATATATTTCATAGCGCCTTCACTTACACCAAGAATTACAGGAGATGATAATTCATTACACTTTTCTAATATAAATCTTGTCCATTCTAAATTATTAATATTAAAATGCGGAACTGCATATTTTTCATTCTTTGCTTTATTAAGCATTTCTTTCATATTTACTAACATATTATCACCCTTGTTTAAAAATATTATATCATTTTTTTAGTTGAGATTAAAGTTATTTATAAAAATACTTAATAATAAGTATAATAATATGTAAACTATACAATATATAAAATGGCAATTAATATTAAAACTACACCACCAATTAGTGTAGAAATATTTCCAAATATTTGATTAATCTTTTTTCCAATAAATAAACCAGTTAATGTAAATAATGAACTTGTTAATGAAAAAATCATACTACTAAATAGTATATTTTTACTTATTGTATCAAGACTAAGACCTATTGAAAAACTATCAATACTTACTGTAAGTCCAAATAAAATCATACTTTTTAAATTCATTATTTTAATGTTTTGTTCTTTTTTTAAAGTATCTATTATCATTTCAATTCCAACTAAAAGTAAAATAATAAATACGATAATGTTACTTGCAATAGGAAGTAATAAAATATAGTTTTTCCCTATATAATAACCAATTATTGGCATAAAAAAATGATATATTCCAACTATTATTGATAAAATATATATATCATTTTTATTTATATTTAATGTTCCATATGCAAGCGAAAATGAAAAAGCATCCATACTTAAACTAATGGCTATAATTAAAATAATAAAAAGATTCATATAATCACCTATTAAATGGTATGAATCTATTATTAATTTATTAAAAGTATTTGTTCATAACTTCCTTTACCATTGTTGTATATTCTACATTTGTTGATTCTTCTGCTTCTATCATACATATAGGTGGAAATAATACACACCACCAATTTTCACCTTCTCCACTACCGAGTGTTACAACAAGCGACTCATACATTCCTTCTTTATATTCAACACCTTTATATACTTTTTTGGGGAAATAATTATATCCATAGTTAATATTATAGTCTAAATTATAATTAATATTATTTAAATACTTATTAATATCATGACTTAAAACATCGATATTTGAATTAATCTTATTTCTTGCACTTTCTATTGTTTTTGTATTTTTTAGTATATTATACATATCTTTTTGTACAATATCTTTTACACTATATTTTACTTGTTGATCATTATATTCATTACTATTTGCAATAACCCTCACTCTAATTGCACTATCGGGTATTTTATAATTACTTGAAAATAATTGGCCTATTACAATGTATATAACTATTATAATAATAAAATATGGTACATATTTCATAGTTTCCTCCTATTAAATAATGTACCATTTTATACCTTTTAAACATAGTTATGCACATTTTTGTTCATTTTCTAGTTCGTTTGCAATCTCTATAAACACTTTCATAGGAATTTTTTCAGCTCTATCACTTAAGTTATACCCATAAATGTTCAAAACTCTGTCTATAACTTCTAAATTATATCCTTTTAGATTATTTTTTAATGTTTTTCTCTTTTGTTTAAAGCTATCTTTTACTAATTTAAAGAATAAATCTAAATTATAAACATCATCACATTTTTCTTTTTTTCTAAATTCAACTACAATACTATCTACATTAGGTACTGGAATAAAAACATTTCTACTTACATCCGTTACTTTTTTAATATCAAAATAATAATTTAAAAAAATTGAAAGTGAATTATAATCTTTTGAACCTTCTTTGGCTTTAAATCTATCTCCTACTTCTTTTTGTACCATAAAAACCATTTTATCAACATCTATATTATCTTCTATTATTTTAATAATTATTGGTGTTGTTATATAATATGGTAAATTAGCTATTATCATTAATTTATCATACTTATATTTTTCTAAATCTAATTTTATATTTCTTTTTAGAAAATCATCAAAAATAATATCATAATTATCATAATCTTTTAAATTACTTCTTAATACTTCTTCTATATCTTTATCTATTTCATAACATAAAACAAACTTAGCTATAGATACTAGTTTATAAGTTAATGACCCAGCACCAGGTCCTATTTCTATAACCATTGTATTATTATCAATATTTGAGTTATCCACAATTTTGTTTATAATATTAGAGTCTATTATAAAATTTTGACCAAATTTCTTTTTAAAGTTAAAATTATTCTCATTTAATTTTTTTATCATTTCTTTTTGTGAATACTTCATAATTCTAAACATTCCTTTCCACTTCACTACGTTCGTTTAAGCCACAAACCGC